>JBAQGP010000141.1:0-4504 GCA_049287845.1 Solirubrobacteraceae bacterium
GAGGACTACGACATCACCCGACCACAGAGCTGGACGGCCGACCTCCGGTCCGAGTGGCGCCTCTCTGGCCTCGAGCCACTGCACCCGGACCGCCCGGTCGTCCACCTCGCCTGGTTCGAGGCCGACGCCTTCGCTCGAGCGCACGCCGGCCGTCTCCCCACCGAGATCGAGTGGGAGAAGGCGGCGACCTGGGACCAGGAGCAGCAGACCTCCGTTCTCTATCCCTGGGGCGACGACCCCCTCGTGCCCGGCGTGCACGCCAACGTCGATCAGCGTGCCGGCGGACCCGTCGCGGCCGGGTCACTGCCCCACGGCGCCTCTCGGTACGGGGTGCTGGGCATGGTCGGCGACGTCTGGGAGTGGACGTCGAGCAACTTCAGCGGCTATCCGGGCTTTGTGCCGTTCCCCTACCGCGAGTACTCCGAGGTGTTCTTCGGAGATCAGTACAAGGTGCTGCGCGGGGGCGCGTGGGCCACCCGGCCCCGGGTGGTCACGCCGACATTCCGCAACTGGGACTTCCCCCAGCGGCGGCAGATCTTCTCCGGCCTGCGAATCGCAAAGGACCTCTGAAATGGAGCCGCTGTCGCGACCCCTCGTCCAGGTCGACTCGTGGCTGTCGGAGGACGACGAACGCTCGCTGGCCAACGACGTACTCGACGGGCTCACCAAGCCGTTCAAGGAACTGGCCCCCAAGCACTTCTATGACGCTCGAGGATCGGAGCTGTTCGAGCAGATCACCGAGCAGCCCGAGTACTACCCCACCCGCACGGAGCTGGCGATCCTGCGCGACAACGCGGAGCACATCGTCGAGCTCACCGGCGCGGGCGAGCTCGTCGAGCTCGGGGCGGGAGCGTCGGACAAGGCCCGCGTGCTGCTCGACGCGATGCGCGACGCGGGCACACTCCGGCGCTACATCCCGCTCGACGTCTCGGAGACGGTGGTCCAGGACGCCGCGCGTACGCTGATCGAGGATTACGGGGACCTCCAGGTCCATGGCGTCGTCGGTGACCTCGAGCGTCACCTCCAGCACGTGCCCGACCCCCAGGGCGTCGCGAGACTGGTGGCGCTGCTCGGCGGCACCATCGGCAACTTTCCCCCGGGGACGCGGCGCACCGTGCTGGGCAGGATCGCCACGCTGCTCGGCCCCGGCGACCGGCTCCTGCTGGGCACCGACCTGGTCAAGGATCCGCACATCATCGAGGCCGCCTACAACGATGCGGCTCAGATCACCGCCGCGTTCAACCGCAACCTGCTCCACGTCCTCAACCGCGAGCTCCACGGCGACTCCCAGCCCGAGAGCTTCGAGCACATCGCCTTCTATGACCGTCGCAACGAGTGGGTGGAGATGCGGCTGCGAGCCACCCGCGCCTCCTCGGTCTACATCGCCGACCTCGACCTGCGCGTTGAGTTCGCCGCCGGCGAGGAGCTGCGCACCGAGATCAGCGCCAAGTTCACGCGCGCCCGTGTCGAGGCCGACCTCGAGGCGTCGGGCCTGGAGCTCGAGCACTGGTTCACCGATTCAGAGGACCTCTTCGCAGTGACGATGGCCCGTCCCGCCACGGGCGACCCTCGGTAGGGTTCCGCGCGATGAAGATCGATGGCTCAGGCGCACTGGTTGCGGGCGGCGCCTCCGGACTCGGCGAGGCGACCGTGCGCCACCTGCACGGCGCCGGCGCGCACGTGGTCATCGCCGACCTCAACGCGGAGCGCGGTGCGGCGCTGGCCGCCGAGTTGGGTGAGCGTGCCTCGTTCGCCCATGCCGATGTGACGCAGCCCGACACGGTGGAGGCAGCCGTCGCCCAGGCGGCACGGGCGCAGGGCGGGTTGCGGATATGCGTGTGCTGCGCGGGCATCGGACACGGCGAGCGGGTCGCCGGACGCCGCGGCGCCCACGCGCTGGAGCCGTTTGAGAAGGTGATCGCGGTCAACCTGATCGGGACCTTCAACGTCCTGCGCCTGGCGGCGGCCGCGATGCTCGGCAATGAGCCGCGGGACTCCGGCGAACGCGGAGTGTGCATCAACACCGCGTCGATCGCGGCGTTTGACGGGCAGATCGGCCAGGTCTCCTACGCGGCCTCCAAGGGCGGGATCGTGGGGATGACGCTGCCCGCGGCGCGTGACCTGGCCGTCGGCGGGGTGCGCGTGTGCACGATCGCGCCGGGCACCTTCGAGACGCCGCTGCTCGGCGAGCTGTCCGCGGACACCCAGCGGGCGTTGGGCGAGGCGGTCCCCTTCCCCTCGCGGCTGGGACAGCCGTCCGAGTACGCGGCCCTTGCCGCCCACATCGTCTCCAACCAGATGCTCAACGGCGAGGTCATCCGGCTCGACGGGGCGCTGCGGATGCCCCCGAGGTAGCCCCATCAGACGCACGACGTTCACAGCAGTGCTCCTCGCCGCGGCGATCAGCGCCATCGCGCCATGACGCGCAGGGCCAGGCGACACCGGCCAGCTCGGCGCCGGTCGCTCATCGGGCCGGGGCTCTCACGGTGACGATCACCAGGGCGACCGTCACAAGGGCGGTCGTCCCGCCGCTGACCGTCCGCTAGCGCGGAGGCTCTTGAAGCCCCAGATCGCACACCGCGTGATTTCGAGCGGCGCGATCTGAAACCGCAGTGGGGCTGAAGCCTCAGATCGCACACCGCGTGGGGAGGCACTGTGCGATCCGTGGCTTCAGGGTCCCTCCCTTGAGAGCCCGTCGTTGCCCCGGGTCGGCGTCGTCGCGACGCCGAGGCCGAGGCCGACGAGCTAGAGCAGCTCGATCAGCATCGCCTGGCCCATCCCGCCGGCGACGCACATCGACTCAATGCCGTAGCGGCCGTTGACGCTGCTCAGGCCGTTGATGAGCGTGGTCATGATCCGCGCTCCGGTCATCCCGAAGGGGTGGCCGAGCGCGATCGCGCCGCCGAACGGGTTCAGCTTCTCGTCGGGGATGCCGAGCTCGTCCTTGCACGGCACGATCTGCGCGGCGAAGGCCTCGTTGATCTCGACGATGTCGATGTCGTCCATCGTCATGCCGGTCTGCTCGAGCAGAGCCTGGATCGCCGGGATCGGACCCAGCCCCATGATCTCGGGCCGGATCGCGGCGACGGTGGAGGCGATGATGCGCGCCAGCGGCTTGACCCCGATCCGCTCAGCCCTCTCGTCGGACATGACGAGCACCGCGGCGGCGCCGTCGTTGAGCGGACAGGCGTTTCCGGCCGTGACCGTCCCATCGGGCTTGAACGCGGGCTTGAGCTTGCCCAGGACCTCCATCGTCGTCCCCGCGCGGGGCCCGTCGTCCTGGGACACCACGGTCTCGGGCACCTCGACCGTGTTGCCGTCCCGGTCGGTCTCGGTGTGGGCGGGCACCGTGACCGGGACGATCTCGGCGTCGAAGTGACCGGAGTCGCGCGCCTCGACGGCGCGGTTCTGGGAGATCACCGCCCACTCGTCCTGCTGCTCCCGGGTGACGTGGCAGCGCTCGGCGACGTTCTCGGCAGTCATGCCCATCGGGATGTAGACGTCGTAGAGCGAACCCTCAGAGCCGTTGAGCTTGGCGTTCTTGGCCTCCTCCATCATCCCGGCGCCCAGCCCGGCGCGCGACACCGCCTCGACCCCCGCGGCGATGTACTGGTCGCCCTCGCCGGCGCGGATGGCATGCGCCGCCATCCGGATCGTCATCAGCGACGAGGCGCAGAAGCGGTTGACGGTGCAGGCGGGGACGTGGTGGTCAAGGCCGGCCAGCAGCGCCGCGGTGCGCCCGATGTTGTAGCCCTGTTCCCCCACCCCGGAGGCGGCGCCCATGAGCACGTCGTTGGTCTGCGCGAAGTCGACGTCGGGGTTGCGCTCGGTCAGCGTCCGGATCGGCAGCGCCGCCAGCTCGTCGGCGCGCACAGACTTCAGAGATCCCCTGCCCGCGCGTCCGATGGGGGTGCGGATGGCGTCGACGATCACTGCTTCGGGCATGGGCGGTTCTCTCCTTACTGCCTTGGGGTGCCGGGTCAGGCCGAGGCTGACGGGGTCAGAGGCCGAGGCCCCGGACGCCCTTCTCGCCCCAGCCGAGATGGTGAGCGAGCTCGTGACGGACGGTCCGCCTGACCTGCGCCTTGAGCAGCTGCGGGTCGTGGCCGAAATCGCGCATCAAGGTGTCGCGGAAGATGACGATCCGGTCGTGGAAATAGTCTCGCGCCACCGTGTCGCCCTGGTAGAGGCCGTAGGCGTGGCGAGCGCGGCCGCCGTCGGACACGACGACCGCGACGTGCTCCAGCGCGCGGTGAAACTCCAGGGGCAGCTCATCCAGTGCCGAGCGCACGAGGGCCTTGAAGTCCTCGTCGCTTGTGATCGCGTAGTCATCATCGTCGTCGTCGTCGTCGTCGTCGCCGCCGCCGGAGCCGGATGCGAAGCCGAAGCCGAAGCCGGAGTCGGAGTCGGAGTGGGTGGAGTCATATCCGCGCGCGGCCAGCTCCTCGGCGCGCTGGACGATCGCCTCGAACTCCTCCTCTGACTCCGGCTCGCGCCAGCCGGC
>JBAQGP010000142.1:0-1999 GCA_049287845.1 Solirubrobacteraceae bacterium
GTGCTGGCCCGCTGTCATCGACCTCGTCCGCAAGGACAACCAGATGCTCGCGGCGCTGCTGGCCGACGCGCGCCCGGTGGCCCTGCGGGAACATGACGTCACCGTCGCCTTCCCGGCCGGCAAGGCATTTCTCAAGCGCAAGGCCGAGCAGGACGACTACCGTCGCGTCACCGCCGACGCCCTGCGGGCCGTGATCGGTTCCCCGCTCGTCCTCCGCTACGAGTTGCGCGACGAGCCCGAGCCCGCCGACCCCGCGGCCCAGGCTGGTGGTCTCTCCCATGAGGAGCTCGTGAAACGATTGGTGGAGGAGTTCGACGCCCAGGAAGTGCTCGACGAAGACGAGGAGAGGGACTGATGCCCCAGCCGAACATGCAGCAGCTGCTCAAGCAGGCCCAGAAGATGCAGGAGGACATGCTCGCCGCGCAGGAGTCGCTCAAGGACGAAGTCGTCGACGCCTCGGCCGGGGGCGGGATGGTCAAGGTCCAGGTGACCGGGGATCTGGTCATCAAGGCGATCACCATCGACCCGCAGGCGGTGGACCCCGACGACGTCGAGCTGCTGCAGGACATGGTGCTGGCGGCGGTCAACGAGGGCATGCGTGCCGCCCAGGAGCTGGCCGCCGACAAGATGGGCAGCATCGCCGGCGGGCTGGGTGGCCCGGGCGGTCTCGGCGGTCTCGGCCTGCCCGGCCTCTAGAGCGTGTACGCCCCCCCGGTCCAACGGCTCATCACCGAGCTGTCCAAGCTCCCTGGAGTCGGTGGCCGCACGGCGCAGCGGCTGGCCTTTCACATCCTGCGCGCCTCCGACGAGGAGGCGTTCGCGCTGGGCGACGCCATTCGTGAGGTCAAGGAGCGGATCGGCCCGTGCGAGGTGTGCTTCAACCTTGCCGACGGGCCGCGCTGCCGCATCTGCGCCGACGAGCGCCGCGATCCGGAGCTCATCTGCGTCGTGGAGGAGCCCTCGGATGTCATCTCGATCGAGCGCACCCACGAGTTCGCCGGCCGCTACCACGTGCTGGGCGGCGCGCTCAGCCCGATCGACGGGGTGGATCCCGAGGACCTGAAGATCGCGGAGCTCTACGACCGCGCCGCCGATGACGTCCGCGAGGTGGTCATCGCCACCAACCCCACCACGACCGGCGAGGCGACGGCGCTGCACATCGCCGCCGGCCTGCGCGAGCGCATCCCGGAGATCTCGGTGACGCGCCTGGCCAGCGGGCTGCCCGTCGGGGCCGACCTGGAGTACGCCGACGAGCTGACGCTCGGCCGCGCCTTCTCGGGTCGCCGCGCCGTCTAACGCGGCCACGTACATTCCGGACCGTGGCTCTGAGCACTCCTGAAACCGTGGTCATGAAGTTCGGCGGCACCTCGGTCGCCGACGCCGAGCGGATCAAGCGCGCGGCCAAGCGGATCGTGGGCCAGCGCGAGTCCGGCAAGCGCGTGGTGGCGGTCCTCTCCGCGCGCGGGAAGACCACCGACGAGCTGATCGCGATGGCGGAGGAGGTCTCTCCCGAACCTGACCGCCGCGAGATGGACATGCTGCTCTCCACCGGCGAGCGCATCTCATGCGCGCTGTGCGCGATGGCCATCAACGACCTCGGGCACCGCGCCATCTCGCTCACCGGCTCGCAGGCGGGCATCGTCACCGACACCTCCCACACGAAGGCGCGCATCCTCGACGTCCGGGCCGACCGCATCAGAGAGGCGCTCAACGCCGATCAGATCGTGCTCGTCGCCGGGTTCCAGGGCGTTTCGACCAGCCGCGACGTGACGACGCTGGGCCGTGGCGGCTCGGACACGACGGCGGTGGCGCTGGCGGCCGCGGTCGGCGCGGAGGTGTGCGAGATCTACACCGACGTGAGCGGCGTCTACAGCGCTGATCCGCGTATCGTCAAGGACGCGCGCAAGCTGCCGTTCGTCAGCTTCGAGGAGATGCTTGAGATGGCCGCCTCCGGCGCCAAGGTGCTGCAGCTGCGAGCGGTCGAGTACGCCCGCACCCA
>JBAQGP010000143.1:0-8145 GCA_049287845.1 Solirubrobacteraceae bacterium
CCCATGATGAGGGAGACGATGTCTGACCCGGTCAAACCGAAGGCCAGCGGCCATAGAGGTGCGCCTAACTCCCCAACGGCCACCCGAACAGTCCGTTGAGCGCGCTGCCGCCCGAGGCCCCGGACAGGTGGAAGGCCACGCTGTCGTCGATGTCGTTGACCGACGGGCCGATCCCGACCCGGTAGACGCCCGGCGCGACCGTCCACTGCCCCGCGGGCTGGGCGGAGCCGGTGGCGCTGGGGCTGGTGGGCGACGTCGTGCCCGGCTGGGTTCCGCCGGCCGGCCCCGAGCTCCAGAACGCGAACGCGCTGGGGTGCAGCACCAGGTGGACGATCCGGGTCTGGTGGGGCCACAGGAACACCTTGCCGAACGCCCGCAACTGCTCGGGCGGCTCGCCGGTGGACGACGGGTCGTGGACGTAGCCCTCGACGACGTCGGCGCCGGGGACACGGCCGCGGTTGGTGTCGGCCACGTCGAGGGTCACATCGCCCTGGGGGTCAAGGCCCGTTCGGACGATCCGCTGCGCAAACGACGTGTAGGAGAGGCCGTAGCCGAACGGGAACAGCGGCCGCTCGCCACGGGTCTGGAAGTAGCGGTAGCCGACGTCGACGCCCTCGTCGTAACTCTCCTGCACCAGCTGGTCATAGTCATCGGAGGCGTGGGTCTTCAGGTCGGTGATGCCCGGGTACTCCGCCGGCGTGACTCCCGGGCCCTGGCCATCAGAGGCCGGGAACGTGATCGGCAGGCGACCCGACGGGTTGGCGTCGCCGAACAGCAGTGACGCCACCGCGGTGCCGAACGTGGCCCCGGGCTCCCACATCTCCAGGACACCGGAGACGTCATGCAGCCACGGCATCGCCACCGGTCCTCCGGTGAGCACCACGACGGTATGGCGGTTGGCCCGCGCCACCGCCTCGATGAGCGCGTTCTGGTCGCCGGGCAGGGACAGGCTCTCGATGTCATGGCCCTCGCCCACCTCGCGGCCGGCGAACACGACGGCCACGTCAGAGCGCCGCGCCGTCGCCACCGCCTGCTGGATGAGGGTGGGGCCGTCTGCGGGCGGCAGAGCCACCCCGAGATGGACCTCGTTGCCCAGGAACGTGTTGAAGTTGAAGATGTTCAGGGTCGACGGGAGCCCGGCGACGCCCTCCTCAGCCGAGTAGTTCAGAACGATCGAGGTGGAGTGACCGGCCCGCAGGGGCACGGTGACGTGGTCGACGTAGCCGAAGTCGTCGCGCAGCCGCTGGGTCACGAGCCGCCCGTCGATGAACAGCTTCACCGTCCCGGACTCGATGATCGAGAAGTTGTAGTCGCCGCTCACCGGCGGGGTGTAGGTCCCGCGGTAGGAGATCGACCACTGGTCAAACTGGAACTGCGTCGGGATCGCCACCGCGGGGCTGGAACCGACCGCGGGGAACGAGCTCTGCCCGGCCGGGCCGCCGCTGCCGTTGTAGAGGATCGAGGGCACCACCTGCGTGCCCAGCACCGTCGCCGACGGGGAGGTGGGATCGTTGCCGCCGTAATAGGTGGCGGCGAAGCCGGCCGACTTGCCGTCGGGGGTGACGATCGAGCCCGGGCCGCTGGTGGAGCCGTTGGAGATCAGCACCGGCTGCTCGGCGAGGCCCACCGAGCCCGGCGTGTAGGTGACCGTGCGCCGCGAGCCGGCCCGGGCGGCGATCCCGCTCAGCGCGCTCGAGTAGCCGAAGGTCTGACCGGTCGCGGTGTCGGTGAACTTGTTCGTGGGATCCACGAACGCCGAGCCGTCGTTGGCCGATTGGGGCTGCTCGGTCGACACCGGACCCAGCGAGGTGTCGGCGTTGGGACCGGCCTGGGTGCCGATCACCGCGATCGAGCGGTCACGGCGGTCGAGCGGCAGCACCTCGTGGTGGTTGCGCAGCAGCACGGCGCCCTGCTCGGCGATCCTGGCCGAGGTGGCCTCCTCGGCAGCGATGCCGGTGTTCAGGCCGGTCGTCGTGGGCTGCTTGAGGAAGCGCTCGTTCTTGACCGACTGGAGCACGAGACGGCGGACCTCGTCGACGAGCCGCGCCTGCGAGATGAGGTTCTTGCTGCCGTCGGCGTTGGTCTGGCCGTCACCCGAGCCGTTGCCGACGATCGCCTGCAGCTGGGCCAGGGTCAGCGCAGCGTCGTCCCCGTCACCGCCATTGGCGAAGTTCAGCTGCGGCGTGTCGCGCTCGGCGGTCGCCGCATCGGGCGTGTAGGTGCCCTCAAAGCCGTACTGGCCCTTGACCAGGTCGTTGAGCAGGAACTGATTGCCGCATGAGTCCGCGCCGGTGTACGGGGGCGCGGTGGCGGCGTTGAGGATGGAGTAGGCGCACATCACGCTCATGGCGTTGCCCTGCTGGGGCGCCACGGCGGCCTGCCACGCCGGCCCGTAGATCTCCTCCAGCGCACGCTCTGAGACGAGCTGGTTCTCGCCGGTGTTGTTGGGATTGGCCAGCGTCAGGGCCTGGCCCGAGCGCCCCTGCTCCTGGGTGTAGGCACAGCAGTGCTTGATCGTCGTCTGCACGCCCGAGGCCTGGATGGCCCGCACCTCGGGTGCGACGATCGACCCGGTCAGGAACGGGTCCTCGCCGAAGTTCTCCTGCTCGCGCCCGGTGTGCCAGGTGCGGTCGATGTCGATGACCGGCCCCAGCACGTCGGACTGGCCGGTGCGATGGAACTCAGAGCCGAGCATGGCGCCGTAGGCGGTGGCGTCGGCGGTGTCCCAGGTGGCCCCGAGGTCGAGCGGGCTGGGGAAGGCCAGGCCGTTTGAGCGCTCGCCGTTGGCGCCGTCGTCGGTGCCGCCGCTCACGGTCAGGCCGTAGAGCGCGAGCAGGCCGGTGGCGGCGCCGCCGGCGGGCTGGATGTTCTGGCCGGTGGCGACCGCGGCCTCCAGCCGCTGAAGCGTGGACTGCACCGGGCTGCCGCCGCTCTGGGCGTAGCGGGGGGAGGCCGGATTCTCCAGGTCGTCGATCACGAACTGGGCCTGGCAGTCGGCCCCGAACTGCGGGTCCGCCCAGGGCGCAGCCTCAGAGGTCGGCAGCGGGGGGCAGTTGGGGGTGGGGATGAGCGCCGGCTGGCTGCTGGGGCTCACATGAGCGCGCGCATGCCCGGCGGCAGCGCTGGCACTGCCGGACACCAGGCCGGCGACCAGGATGGCCGTCACGATGAGCGCACCGGCATACCCCTGAAGACGGACCGACATCGGCATCTCTCCCTCTCGATCCTGCGCAGTAGTCCCGGCGGCCAACCTACTCCAGCGGCCCGCTGATTTCAAGTCGCTTGACAAGGACTTGAGGCAGAGGTCTAAGACCAGCCCTCCGGAGCGGTGAGCAGCTCGGGCGGGTCGGGCTCGAACGAGCGCTGGAGCTCCTTGCGCACGTCGTCGCCGCGGCCCGCCGGCGGCTTGCGGCTGCCGGCCTGATACTGCGGGACCCACTCGACCCCGTCGCCGGCGTACTCCTGCTCGGCGGCCGCGTGCAGGGTCCAGTGCGGGTCATAGAGGTGGGGCCGGGCCAGCGCGCACATGTCGGCGCGCCCGGCGAGCACGATGGTGTTGACGTCGTCGTAGCTGGCGATGGCGCCGACGGCGATGGTGGGGATGCCGACCTCGTTGCGGATGCGGTCGGCAAACGGGGTCTGGAAGCTGCGGCCGAACGCCGGACGCTCGTCGGGAGTGACCTGCCCGGAGGACACGTCGACGACGTCGCAGCCGTGCGCTTGGAGCATGCGGGCGAAGGCCACCGCGTCGTCGGGGTCAAAACCCTCCGGGACCCAATCGGTGGCCGAGATGCGCACGCTCAGCGGCTTGTCCTCCGGCCACACCGCCCGGCAGGCGTCGAAGACCTCGAGGGGGAATCTCGCGCGTGCGGCCAGCGAGCCCCCGTACGCGTCGGTGCGCCGGTTGGTGACCGGGGAGAGGAAGCTCGAGAGCAGGTAGCCGTGCGCGCAGTGGAGCTCGAGCAGGTCAAAGCCGGCCTCCAGCGCGCCCCGCGTGGACGACACGAACTGATCGCGGACCGTCTCCATGTCGGCGCGGGTCATCTCGCGCGGGACCTGGTTGAGCTCGGAATAGGCGATCGCCGAGGGTGCGATCACCTCCCAGTTGCCGTCGTCGAGCGGCTCGTCGATGCCCAGCCACATGAGCTTGGTGGACCCCTTGCGCCCGGAGTGGCCGAGCTGGGCGGCCATGGCGCAGCCGCCGTAGCGATGGGCGAAGTCCACGATGCGCTTCCACGCCACCACGTGCTCGGGGCGGTACATCCCGGCGCAGCCGGGGGTGATCCGGCCGGTGTCAGAGACGCAGATCATCTCGGTGTACACCAGCGCGGCGCCCCCGAGCGCGCGGCCGCCCAGGTGCACGAGATGGAAGTCAGACGGCGTGCCGTCCACTGCGGAGTACATGTCCATCGGCGAGACGACGACGCGGTTGGGCAGCGTGAGCCCGCGCAACCGCAGCGGGGCGAACATCGGGGGCCGCGCGGTGAAGCCCCCCCGGTCGGCGAAGAGATCGTCCACATCGGCCACGAACGCCTCGTCGCGCAGGCGCAGGTTGTCGTAGGTGATGCGGCGGCTGCGGGTGAGCAGGTTGAAGGCGAACTGGAGCCGGGGCTGATCGACGTAGCGGGCGATCCCCTCAAACCACTCGAGCGAGCCCTGGGCAGCGCGCTGCGTGGACTCCACCAGCGGATGGCGCTCCGCTTCGTAGGCCTCGAGCGCCGCCGGCACGTCGTCGCTCCCGTTCGCCTGGAAGGCCCAGGCCAGCGCCACCGCATCCTCCATGGCCAGCTTGGTGCCCGAGCCGATCGAGAAGTGCGCGGTGTGCGCGGCGTCGCCGAGCAGCACCACGTTGCCCGAACGCCAGCACGCGTTGCGCACCGTGACAAAGTTGATCCACTTGGAGTTGTTGGCCTGGAGCGTGTGGCCCTCGAGGTCCGAGGCGAAGAGCTCCTGACAGAAGGCGACGCTCGCCTCGTCGCTGACGCCCGGGGGCAGCGGCGCCCCACCGGCGAGGTCGCCCAGGCCCGCGCGATGCCACGTCTCCTCGGCCACCTCGACAATGAAGGTGCTCATGTCAGAGCTGTAGGGGTACGCGTGGGCCTGAAGGACCCCGTCGCCGGTCTCCGCGATGAAGAACTTGAAGGCGTCGAAGACCAGATCGGTGCCCATCCACATGTAGCGGCAGAACCGGGGGTCGAGGGTCGGCCCGAAGTCCTGGGCGCGGGCGGCGCGCACGGCGCTCGAGGCCCCGTCGGCGCCGACCACCAGGTCGAACTCGGCGGCCAGCTCATCCACGGCCGGGGCCTCGCTGCAGAAGCGGATCTCCGCTCCCAGAGACTGGGCCCGGCGCTGGAGGATGCCCAGCAGCTCGCGCCGGCCGAGCGCGCTGAAGCCGTGTCCGCCCGACCGCGTCTTCTCTCCGCGGTGGTGGATGTCGATGTCGGTCCAGTGCACGAAGCCGTCGGTGATCTGGCGGTAGCTGAGTGGATCGGCGTGCTCGAACACCGTCAGCGTCTCGTCGGAGAAGACCACCCCGAACCCGAAGGCGTCCTCGGCGCGGTTGCGCTCGAAGACCACGATCTCGCAGTCGGGCGCCGCCCGCCGCATGAGGATGGAGAAGTACAGGCCCCCGGGGCCGCCGCCGGCTACCGCGATCCGCATCGCATCAGCGTAACGGCCGCCCTCAGACGTCGAGGTCGCTCAGATGCTCGTAGCGCAGCGCCAGGCCGTTGACGACGTTGTGCATGAGTCCCAGCGCGGCGCGCGTGTTGGCGGCGGCGACCGGCGGGAGATCCTCGGCGCACAGCGCCTTGAGCTCCTCGTAGACGGCCAGCAGGCGCGCCTCGGCATCGCTCAGCTCCCCGCCGAGCAGGTCCTGGGCAGGCGGGTTCATGAGGGGGCTCCGATCGGCGCCTCGCGCTTGTCGATGGTGCGCTTGGCCTTGAGCTCGAAGCGGGGCAGCTCGCCCTCGCCGGCGCGCTCGATGCGGAAGTTCAGGCCCTCGTGTGCCTGGGCCAGTCGCTTGTGCAGCGTCTGGCACAACACATCCCAGCCGGAGGGCGCGGCGTCTGACTTCAGCTCGACCCGGAGGGTGATCTCGTCGCGGACGCCCTCGCGGGTGATGACCGTCTGGAACTCGTCGACCTCGGCGTACTCGCGCACGATCGCCTCGATCGCCCGCGGATAGACGTTGGTCCCGCGGATGATCTTCATGTCGTCGACGCGGCCGAGGATCCCGCCCTCGTAGATGTCATAGACGCGCCCGCACGCGCACGTGGAGGCGGGCACCTTGCAGACGAGATCGCCGGTGCGATAGCGCAGCAGCGGGATCGCGCCGCGACCGAACGAGGTGACCACGCGCTCGCCGCGCTGCCCGTACTCGACGGGTTCACGCGTGGCGGGATCGATGACCTCCTCGATCACGTGGTCCTCGATGATGTGGGTGCCGCCCGGCTGATGCGCGCACTCGAAGACCATGATCGTCCCGATCTCGGTCATGCCGGCGGTGTCATACGCCTTGGCGCCCCACTGCTCCTCGATCAGCGCCTTGGTCTGGGGGATGGAGCCGGCGGGCTCGCCCGACAGGATGAGGCGGCTCACCGCCGAGCCGGCCAGGTCGATGCCCAGCGTGTGGGCCTCCTGGGCCAGTCGCAGAGCGTAGGTGGGCGTGGAGGCGACGACGGTGGCGCCGAAGTCGACGATCTGACGCACCCGCGCCTCGGTCGTCTGGGCTCCGCCGGGGACGTTGAGCACCCCGATCTTCTCCATCGAGTAGTGCAGGCCCCAGAAGCCGATGAACGAGCCGTAGCCGAAGGCGATGTAGGCCGTGTCGCCGGGGCGCACGCCGCAGCCCCAGATGCCGTAGGCCCACATCTCGGCGATCCAGGCCCAGTCCTTGCGCGAGTCCAGGGCGCGCAGCGGCCCCTTGCCCGTCGTGCCCGAGGTCGTGTGCACCCGGATCGCACCGGCGCCCGAGATGGTGGGGAGCTCACCATAGGGCGGGTGCTCGAACTGGGAGTCCATCCAGTTCTCGCGCGTCAGCATCGGCAGCGAGCGCAGGTCCGCGAGTGAGGTGAACGCCTCGGGATCGACGTCGGCCAGCGTGCGCCGGTACCACGGGCTGCGCTCCTTGGCCCAGGCGATCTGACGGCGCAGCTTGGCCAGCTGCAGCGCCTCGAGCCGCGGGCGCTCCAGCGTCTCGACCTTGGGATTCCAGTACGCGCTCTCTGCTGCCAAATCTGCCTCGGCGCGGCAGCATACCTGACCCACCCACCCGCCCCCACCGGGTTGGGCGGCGTCCGGTGGTCGGGTATCGTCGCCCGCGATGAGCCCGTTTCGCGCGAGCGCGCCGCTCACCGACGAGTGGCGGAACTTCGACTTCTCGGTGTCCGGCGGGGTGGCCACGGTACGGCTCAACCGCCCCGAGAAGCTCAACGCGCTGACGTTTGAGGCCTACGCCGACCTGCGCGACCTCGTCGCCGAGCTGCCGGCGCGCGGCGAGGTGCGGGCACTGGTCATCGGCGGCGAGGGCCACGGCTTCTGCTCCGGCGGGGACGTGGAGGAGATCATCGGGCCGTTGCAGGAGATGGGAACCGCGGACCTCTTGGAGTTCACGCGCATGACCGGCACGGTGGTCAAGGCGCTGCGCGAGTGCCCGGTGCCGGTGATCGCCGCCATCAACGGCGTGGCCGCGGGCGCGGGGGCGGTCCTGGCGCTGGCCTGCGACTTCCGGCTGATGGCGGAATCGTCCTCCTTCGCGTTCCTGTTCACGCGCGTGGGGCTGGCCGGCGCCGACATGGGCTCGGCGTACCTGCTGCCGCGGATCGTGGGACTGGGCCGCGCCACCGAGCTGCTCCTGCTCGGCGACAAGCTGACCGCGCGGCGCTGCCACGAGATCGGACTCGCCACCTCGGTCACCGCCGATGACCATCTGGCCGAGCACGCCAGCGCGCTGGCGCAGCGCCTCGCCGAGGGACCCGCCTTTGCCTACGCGACCACCAAGTCGCTGCTCACCCGAGAGCTCGACATGGCGCTGGGGCCGGCGATCGAGCTCGAGGCCATCACGCAGGCGCTACTCATGCACTCCGAGGACTTCGAGGAGTTCTACGCGGCGTGGAGCGAGGGGCGGCGTCCGGAGTGGACGGG
>JBAQGP010000144.1:0-15247 GCA_049287845.1 Solirubrobacteraceae bacterium
GCGCCTGCCTCTCCGGCGAAGATGCGCTGGGCGGTGTCGGCGTTCTCGCGCGGGTCACCCCCGGGGACGTCCTGCGCGGGGGCGACGGCCAGTCCGACGTCAGCGGGCGCCACGTCATAACTCGAGATCCTGCCGTCGAGGACCTCGACGACGCGGGTGGGAGCGGAGATGCTCAGCTCGTCCAGGCCGTCGTGGCTGGATACGAGGAGCGCATGCTCGGTCCCCAGCAGCGCCAGCGCGCCCGCCATCTTCTCCAGGTAGGCGGCGTCCGAGACGCCGATGAGCTGGCGCGGCGCCCCCGCGGGATTGGTGAGCGGCCCCAGGAAGTTGAAGATGGTGCGGACGGCAAGCTCCCGCCGGACAGGGATGACGTACCGGGTGGCCTGATGATGGGCGGGGGCGAACATGAAGCCGAAGCCGACGTCCTCGATGCACTGCGCCACGGCCGCCGGCGCGAGGTCGATGCGGGCGCCGAGCGCCTCCAGGACGTCGGCGGAACCTGACAGGCCGGTGGCCGACCGGTTGCCATGCTTGGCCACCGTGCAGCCCGCGCCGGCCGCGATCAGCGCGGCGGTGGTCGAGACGTTGAAGGTCCGCCGCCCGCCCCCGGTGCCGGCGGTGTCGAGCAGCCGGTCGCGCGACACGGTCACGGTGGCGGCGAACCGGCGCATCGTCCGGGCCAGCCCGGCCAGCTCCTCCACGGTCTCGCCCTTGGTCCGCAGCGCGATGAGGAAGGCGGCGATCTGGATCTCCGAGGCGTTGCCCGACATGATCTCTGCCAGCACCTCAGCCGTCTGCTCGGTACTCAGATCGCGGCCGTTGGCGAGCTCGTCGACAGAGCGCGTCAGCAGATCAGAGGTCATCTTCACCATGGCAGGGTGGGGTCCGCGGCCTCCAGGTCAGGCCACGGCTCGGGCGCGGCGCCGGACGGCGGCGCGTGCTGGGCCAGGAAGTTGGCGAGCAGCTCGCGACCGCGCGGGGTGAGGATCGACTCTGGATGAAACTGCACGCCCTCGGCGGGCAGCTCGCGGTGGCGCACCGCCATCACCACGCCGTCGGCGGCGGCGCTCTGTTGAAGCACCGCCGGCAGCGACGGCTCTGCGATGAGGGAGTGGTAGCGGCCGACCTCCAGGGGCGACGGGAGGCCGCGGAAGATCGTCCTGCCATCATGCTCGATCTGAGCGGTCTTGCCGTGAACCGGGTGGTGAGTGACCACCCGTCCGCCCCAGGCCTGTACGAGAGCCTGGTGGCCGAGGCAGACTCCCAGAGTGGCGATCCCGGCCTCGGGAAAGCGACGGACCGCCTCCAGCGAGATGCCTGCCTCGTCAGGGGTGCACGGGCCGGGCGAGACGATCACTCGGTCATAGCCGCGGATGAGCAGCTCAGCGACGGTGGCGCGGTCGTTGCGCACCACCTCGATCTCTCCGCCGAGCTCCCCGACGTATTGCACGAGGTTGTAGGTGAAGCTGTCGTAGTTGTCGACGACGAGGACCCGCACCGGTCCCAACCGTAGCTCAGACCGTGACCCGGGCCGCCGGCGGCGCGGTGAGCGGGCGGCGGGGCTACGGCCACTCGGACTGGGCCACGGCCAGCTCGATGGCTTCGAGCACCGCGCGCGACTTGGCCTCGGACTCGCGGAACTCGTAGTCGGGCTTGGCGTCGGCGACGGTGCCTCCGCCCGCCTGGATGTGGGCGACCCCGTCCTTGACCACAACGGTGCGGATGTGGATGCAGGTGTCGAGCTCGCCGGTGTAGCTGGCCCAGCCGATGGCCCCGCCGTACCCCCCGCGCTTGACCGGCTCGAGCTCGTCGATGATCTGCATGGCGCGGACCTTAGGCGCGCCCGAGAGCGTCCCGGCCGGCAGCACCGAGCGCAGCGCCGCCAGCGCGTCCACGCCCGGCCGCAGCGTCCCGACGACGCTGGAGACGATGTGCATGACGTGGCTGTAGTTCTCCACGGCCATGAAGCTCTCGACCTGCACCGTGCCGTACTCGCACACCCGGCCCAGGTCGTTGCGCCCCAGGTCGACGAGCATGACGTGCTCGGCGCGTTCCTTCTCGTCGGCCAGCAGGTCCTCGGCCATCGCCGCGTCGGCCTCCGGAGACCCCTGGCGGGGGCGGGTGCCGGCGATCGGCCGCGTCGAGACGCGGCGGCCGGTCACCGTGATGAGCGGCTCCGGGCTGGCCCCGGCGATCTCGAAGTCGCCGAAGTCCAGGAAGTACATGTACGGGCTGGGGTTGACGGCACGCAGGCCCCGGTAGATCGAGAACGCCTCCACCGGCACCGGCGCAGACCAGCGCTGGGACGGCACCACCTGGAAGGCGTCGCCGGCATAGATGTACTCGATGATCCGGGACACCATCGCCTCGAAGCCTTCGCGCGGCATGTTGGAGGCAAATCGCGGGGCGGCGCGAGCGTCGGAGTGCAGCGGCATGGGCAGCGGGCGCGCCAAGCGCCAACGCACCTCGGCGATCGTCTCCGAGGCCTGGCGGTAGGACCCCTCGAGGTCCTCGTCGGCGTACACGTTGGCGACGACGGTGGTGGTGCGGTTGAGGTGATCGAAGACGACGACCGCGTCGGTGAGCATGAGCGCGAGGTCGGGCACGCCGACGGGGTCGGGGTTGGGCTCGCCCAGCGGCTCCACGGTGCGGACGAGGTCGTAGGCGAACATCCCCACCGCGCCGCCGGCGAACGGCGGCAGGTCGGGAAGCGGCGCGGCGCGGAAGCGGCGCAGCTCCTCGGCGGCCAGCGCGTACGGATCTCCGTCGTCGCCCAGCGACCAGCGCAGCACCGTGCGCGGCCGAAAGCCGATGAACGAGTAACGGCCGACGCGACCCTGCTCGGCGGACTCCAGCAGGAACGAGGGGTGCGTGGGATCGCGGAGCTTCAGGTAGGCCGAGACCGGCGTCTGGCAGTCGTCGATGAAGGTCTGATGCAGCGGGATGAGGTTGTGGTGGCGCGCGAGCTCGCGGACCTGTGCCAGCGAGGGCGCAGGATGCGAACCCGTCCCCGGCCGCCCCCCGGTCCGCCCCTCAGCGCCGGCGACGGCCATCGAGGACCCGCTCGGCGTCGGCCAGGCTCAGGTTGCGCCCTCCCATGAGCACGGCCAGGTGGTAGAGGACGTCGGCGCCCTCCTCGGCGACACGCTCGTCGGACTCCTCTCGTGCGGCGCGGGCGACCTCCTCGGCCTCCTCCTGCACCTTGGCTCCCGCGAGCGCCGGATCGTCGAGGAGCGTGACCGTGTAGGAGCCCTCCGGGCGGCTGCGGGCACGGTCGTCGATCGTGCGCTGCAGCGTGCCCAACGCCTCGCCGGGCGCCTGAGGCTCGAGTTCGCCGCGGTGAAAGCAGGTGCGCTCGCCGGTGTGACAGGCCGGCCCGGCGGGCTCGACGAGCGCCAGCAGGGCGTCGCCGTCGCAGTCGTAGCGGATCGCGCGGACCGCCATCGTGTTGCCCGAGGTGGCGCCCTTGTGCCACAGCTCCTGGCGGCTGCGGCTGTAGAAGTGGATCTCGCCCGTCTGGCGCGTGCGGGCGAGCGACTCGGCGTTCATCCAGGCCAGCGTGAGGACATCGCCGCTGTGCCAGTCCTGCACGATGCACGGGACGAGCCCGCGCTCGTCGAATGCCACCTCGGCGTCGTCCACGGCACCGATTCTAGGCGTGCGCGGTGATCTCCGCGGGGCTCCAGCGGAACCTCGATGCCCCCTCGGCGAGCGAGGGCGCACAACGCGACAAACCAGGGCCGGCCCCTCCGATTTGTTCCGGAATGGATGCTATATGCGCATTTGGGGACAAATCCCGGCGCGCTTCGCGGGTTTGTCGCGAAATGGTCCCTCCCTCCACAGCTCGCGCCCACGCCGGAACACCACCGGCCCACCCTCGATGGCCGTCGTCGACGCTCACCGCGTGCCCGGCGCCGCTGCTATTCGATGCCCAGGCGGTCGAGCACGCGCTCGTCGGCACGCCAGTGGCGGCGCACCCGCACCGACAGCTCCAGGTGCACGTGGCTGCCGAGCTCGCGCTCGATGACGCGACGGGCGGCGGTGCCGATCGCCTTGATCATGCGCCCGCGGGACCCGATGAGGATGCCCTTCTGAGATTCGGTTTCGGTCAGGAGCACGGCCTCGATCCGCACCAGGTCAGGGCGCGGATGCGTGATCTCCTCCACCTCGACCTCCACCGCGTGCGGGATCTCCTCCCGGGTGCGCGCCAGCACCTGTTCGCGCACCAGTTCGGCGAGGACCACGGAGGGCGACTGGTCTGACCGCTGCGCGGCGGAGAAGTAGAGCGGCCCCTCGGGGAGCAGGCCGACGAGGTGGTCGACCAGCGCCGGGACGCCCGCCCCCGTGCGCGCACTGACGGGGAAGATCTCCGTGGCGATGTCCAGCGCCTCGGCATCGTGCAGGGTGGAGGCGACGCGTGCCTGCTCGGCGTGGTCGACCTTGTTGACCGCCACCGTCACCGGAACGCCGGCGCCCCTGAGCAGGGCCGCGATGAAGCGGTCGCCGGGACCGAGGCCCTGCTGGGCGTTGACGACGAGCAGACAGCCGTCGGCATCGGCCAGCTCGCGCTCGACGCGGTGCTGCATGCGCTCGGTGAGCGCGTCGCGCGGGCGTTGGACGCCCGGCAGGTCGATGAGGATGAGCTGCCAGTCGGGGCCGGTGGCGACGCCGCGGATGGCCCGCCGGGTGGTCTGGGGCTTGTCGGAGACGATTGCCACCTTGGCGCCCACGATGGCGTTGGCCAGCGTGGACTTGCCGACGTTGGGGCGCCCGGCGAGCGCCACGAAGCCCGAACGGGTCAGCTCACCCACCGCACCAGCTCCCCCTGGAGGGCCAGCATCTCGCCGTCATCGGTCTCGTGGTCCATGCCGCTGAGATGCAGCGCGCCGTGGATGACGGCCTCGCGCAGATCCTGAGTCTGCGGCGGACAGATAACGATGTCGCCCAGCTCGCGCGGGCCCGCGCTGACGCCGTCCTCATCGACTCCAAAGGAGAGCACGTCCGTGGGCGCATCGATCTCCCGGTACTGGCGGTTGAGCTCGCGCATGCGCGCCTCCTCGACGAACTCGATCGCCACGTGGCCCTCCTCGATCCCCGCCGAGGCCAGCGCCAGCGAGCACAACTCCTCGAGCTCCACTGCCGTGGGCGGGTGGGCGGGACGCTCACCCTCGGAGGCGACCTCGATGCCGATCACCTCGATGTCGAGCATCGTCAGGCTCGTTTGCGCGGGCGCAGCTCGGGCGCCGAGCGCTGGGTGTGCTCGTTATAGGCGGCCACGATCCGCCGCACCAGCTTGTGGCGCACGACGTCCTCGTCACCGAAGCGGACGAAGTCGATCCCCTCGACCGACTCGAGGATGTCGGAGACGACGATCAGCCCCGAGTCCTGCTCGCGAGGCAGGTCGACTTGGGTGATGTCGCCCGTCACCACCATCCTGGAGTTGAACCCCAGGCGGGTGAGGAACATCTTCATCTGCTCGGGCGTGGTGTTCTGGGCTTCGTCGAGGATGATGAAGCTGTCATTCAGGGTCCGACCCCTCATGAAGGCGAGGGGGGCGACCTCGATGACCCCACGCTCCAGATGCTGGGAGACGCGCTCGGGGTCGAGCATGTCGTGCAGGGCGTCGAACAGCGGCCGCAGGTACGGGTCGACCTTGGCCATGAGGTCGCCGGGCAGGAAGCCCAGGCGCTCGCCGGCCTCGACGGCGGGGCGGGTGAGGATGATGCGGTTGACCTCGCGGCGGCTGAGCGCGGCCGCGGCCAGTGCCACGGCGAGGAAGGTCTTGCCGGTTCCCGCGGGGCCGATGCCGAAGGTGATGGTGTTGGAGCGGATCGAGTCGACGTAGCGCTTCTGGTTGACGGTCTTGGGCGCCACCCGCGTCGCGCGGTGGCGCCAGACGACGTCCTCCAGGATCTCGGAGGGGGACTCGTGCTCGTCCAGCGCGCGCGTCACCGCCTCCACGGTGCCGGGGGCGATGTCGTGCCCCTGGGTGATGAGGTCTGAGAGCTCGCGGACGACGGCGGCGCCCGCCTCGACGGCCGCGTCGTCACCCTCGAGGGTGAGCACGTTGCCGCGCAGGAACACCTCGGCATCGAGATGACTCTCGAGCGTTCGCAGCACGGCGTCCTGGCTTCCGGCCAGCTCGGCCGCCACCGCGTTGTCGAGCTCGATCGTGCGACGCACTATCGCCGGGCCGCTCCCCAGACCACTAGGCCCCCAGGGCCCCGCGCACCCGCGCGGAGGTCCGTTTGCCGTCGGCGCGGCCGCACGACGCAGCCATCACCGCCTTCATCACCTGGCCCATGTCCCCGGGGCTGGACGCGCCCGTCTCGGCGACCGCCGCGGCGATCATCGTGTCCAGCTCATCGTCGGTCAGCTCCGCGGGGAGGTAGCCGGCGATCAGCTTCGCCTCTGACTCCTCCTGATCGGCGAGCTCGGGACGGCCGCCGTCACGGAACTGGGCGGCGGCGTCCAGTCGGCGCTTGCGCTCGCGGCGAAGCACGGTCAACTCGTCGTCACCGCCCTCCTTCTCGGCCTTCTGGAGCTCGGACAGCACGAGGCGAAGCGCGCCGACGCGCCCTTTCTCGCCCGCCTTCATGGCGCCGGTGATGTCGCTGCGAAGCTGTTCGGTGACGGTCATATGTCCACCTATGAGGATAGCCCCCGGGGGCCCGGACCTCACGCCCGCGCGGCGCGGCGGGGCGGGGCCGGTGCTCAGGCGACCGAGCACTGGATGCCGTCGGCATACAGGCTCTCGCAACGCACGTCCACGAGCTCCCCCCGCCGCCCCGCGCCGGCCGGCAGGTAGCAGCGGGTGTAGTCGGGGGTGTATCCCGAGCACTGGCTGTCGGCGACCTTGTCGATGAGGACCCGCTCGGGTCGGCTCAGGCGCGCGAAGCGGTGGCGCCGGGAGTTCAGCTCTGAGCGGCCACGCAGCACCTGGGAGCGGCGCTTGCACTCCGCCGGGTCGACACGGTCTCCCAGGTCGGCGGCGACGGTGCCGGGCCGCGGTGAGTAGGGGAAGACGTGGATACGGGTGATCCCGGCGGCGTCAACGGCGTCCAGGGTGCGCGCGAAAGCGGCCTCGTCCTCGGTGGGGAAGCCGACGATGACGTCCGTGGTCACGTTGACGTGCGGAGCGGCCGCGCGCACCCGGGCGATGTGCTCCAGATACTCACCGGCCGCGTAGTGGCGCCCCATCGCGCGCAGGACGTCGTCGTCGCCGGACTGCATGGGGACATGCAGGTGCGGGCACACCTTGGGCTCGGTGGCGAGTGCCTGCAGCAGCGTGTCCTTGACGTGGATGACCTCGACGCTGGAGAGCCGGACCCGCTGGACCCCGGGGACGCGTGCCACCGCCATCATCAGCTCGCCCAGCTCCAGGCCCTGCTCGGGGTCGCGATAGTCCCCCACGCTGATCCCGGTCATCACCATCTCGGGCTGGCCCGAGCGCACGCGCTCCGCCGTCTCGGCCAGGATGGCGCTCGCCGGGCGCGAGCGAGCGGCGCCGCGGACGGTGGGGATGATGCAGTAGGCGCAGTGCCCGTCACAGCCGTCCTGGACCTTGACGAAGCCACGGGTCCGCGCCGTCGGCGCCGCCGGCGCGACGCTGCGCGCGCGCTCGCGGGACAGGACGTCATGGTGCAGATCGACGCAGCCCGACGCCTGAAGGGCGCCCATGGCGGCGGCGACGTCGTCGGCGGCGCCGACGAACGGCGTCACGCGAGCGTCGATGTCGCCGAACTGCGCCGCGCTCAGGTTGACGGCACAGCCACCGACGAACACCCGCTGCGCCGTACGCAGCGAGCGGCGCACCGACTGGCGCGACTTGGCCTCCGCCTCGCCCGTGATGCAGCAGGTGTTGATGACGTGCAGATCGGCGTCGGCCTCGGCCACCTCGGTGTGACCGGACGCGAGCAGCGCCCGGCGGGCGAGCATGGCGTCCGCCTGGGACACCTTGCAACCGAGGAACTTGACCGCGAACGAGGCCACGCGCCGGAGAAGGTAGCGCGTGGCCCCGTGACGGCGTCGCACCGCGCGGGAGCAGTTTCAGCTGCGATAGCCGCTCGCGACCGGAAGACCTTCGTACTCCTCGACAGCAATGTCATGCCGTGGTGTCCTCGGGACAGCGCGCGTCGAGAGGAGAGAGGGCTCTTGCGAAAAGCCGGCTCGAGGCTTGGGCCGTGGCGCGACGATGTCGAGGAGTAGGCCACCGATTGTCACTCCCATCGCGAGTGGGTTTGGCAACTGCTTCACCTCCTTTGAGTCTGTATCTGGATCACAAGCGACGCTTGAGAAGGATGCGCGACCGGCGCGCCACCGGCATGGGCCGCGTGGACAAGATTCCCGGCGGGCCGGTGTCCACGCGGGCGTCAGGTCCGCGTGAGCAGCAGCGCGGCCCATTCGCCGCAGACGCAGCGCTCGCGCTCGGCATGTCCCCGCTGCGCGTAGGCGGCCGCGACGCGGTCGGCCTCGGAGGTCAGCAGCCCGCTGAGGATCAACATGGGTGGCAGCTCACGCTGGGACGCGGCCCAAGTGACCAGGGGGCCACCGAGCACGTTTGCCGCCCCGAAATCACCACGTGGGGCCTGCTCCCGGCGCATGTCGAAATCGCGCACGTCGAGCTCGACACCGTTGCGAGCGGCGTTCTCGCAGGTGGCGGCCGTGGCCGCCGGGTCATAGTCCAGCGCCACCACGGGGGCGAAGCCGAGCTTGGCGGCGACGATCGCCAGCACGCCCGAGCCGCAGCCGACGTCGATGAACGACCCGCGGCCGTGGAGGTTGAGCATCAGCCCCAGGCAGAGCCGGGTGGTGGCGTGCGACCCGGTCCCGAAGGCCTGCCCGGGGTCGATGACCACGTCGAGCGTCGTGTCGCCGGGCGGTTCCCACGGCGGGCGCACGGTCAGGCGGTCCCCGATGACGAGCGGGCGGTGAAAGCTGCGCCAGCGCTCGGCCCAATCGTCGGCGATCTCCCGCGTGGAGACATCCACGTACGCGCCCCCGGCGGCGGCGCGCAGGTCCGGAACGGCGGGCAGCTCACCGGGCGCGCCATAGACCGCGTACTCGATGACCTCAGACGAGACCTCTACCTCCTCCACGCCGCCGGGCGCGAGCTCGAGCAGCTCGGCCAGGACCAGCTCGGCCTGGCGGCGCTGGACACGAACAGCGAGGCGGATCACCCCTGCTGTCAGCCCGCTCTCAGCCGCCGAAGGCGCGTTTGAGCTTGCCCATCACGCCCTCGTCGGTGCGCAGGTTGTGCTCGGTGAGGCTGTCGGCCAGCTGCTCGAGAAGCTCCCTCTGGTCCTTCTTCAGGTGGCGCGGCACAACGACGTTGACGATGACCCGGAGGTTGCCGCGATGGCGGCCGCGCAGCGCGGGCATGCCCTGGCCGCGGACGTTGAGCGACTCGTGCGGCTGGATGCCGGCGGGAATCTCGAGCTCGGTGGTGCCGTCGAGGGTCGGCACCTCGACCGTGGTGCCGAGCGCCGCCAGGGGGGCCGCGACGTCGACCACCGTGACGAGCTCGTCGTCGTGGCGGACGAAGCGCGGGTCCTCCGCGACGCGGATCTGGACGTAGAGGTCGCCGGCCGGCCCGCCCCGCTCACCGGCGTGGCCGCGTCCGGTGATGCGGATCCGCTGGCCGTCGTCGATCCCGGCGGGCACGTCGACGGACACCTTGATCCGCTCCACCTTGCGTCCACGCCCAGCGCATTCGTGGCACGGGCTCTGCGGGATCTTGCCTTCGCCGTGGCAGACGTCACAGGCGGCGGCGCGAACCACCTGGCCGAACGGCGTGCGCGAGATGACGCGGAGCTGGCCGGTGCCGTCACAGTTGGTGCAGGTCTCGATCGGGGTCCCGGGCTCGGCGCCGTTGCCGCGGCAGTGCTCGCACGTCGAGACCGCGTCGTAGGACACCTCGATCGGGGTCCCGTGGGCAGCCTGCACGAGCGTGATCTCGGCGCCGACGGCGACGTCGCCACCCTGGATCGCCCCGCCGCCCCGACCGCCCGCGAACATCCCGCTCCCGAACGCGCCACCGCCAAAGCCGCCACCACCGAAGAACGCCTCGAAGATGTCAGCCACCGACCCGAACCCTTCGAAGTTGGGGGCGTAGCCACCCTGGCGCAGACCCTCGTGGCCGTAGCGATCGTAGGTGGCACGGCGATCGGAGTCCGACAGGACCTCGTAGGCCTCGGCGGCCTCCTTGAAGCGGTCCTCGGCGTCGGGCTCTGAGTTGACGTCGGGATGCAGCTCGCGGGCCAGGCGGCGAAACGCCTTCTTGATCGAGGCATCGTCGGCCCCGCGGTCGACCCCGAGGACCTCGTAGTAGTCGCGCGGTGTCTTCGCTGCGCTCATCGCTCGTCGTAGACGTCGGCGACGAAGCTGGAGAGCTGGGCCGCGGCCTCACGGACGGTGCGGATCGCGTGGCCGTAGTCCATGCGCAGCGGCCCGATCACCGAGACCGCGCCCAGCGTCCGCTGAGGCAGGCCGTAGCTGGCCGCCACCAGGGCCAGGGAGCGCAGCGCCGGCACCTCGTTCTCGGCGCCGATGCGCACCGCCACGGGGTGACCCGGCGACAGCGCCGAGCGCAGCATGCCCAGCAGGGTCACGCGGCGCTCGAGCATCTCCATGAGCAGGTTGAGCTCGGACACGTCGCCGACGCGGCCCACCGCCAGCAGCTTGCCCGCCCCCTCGACGTACAGGGTCGCCTGCGCGGACTCCTCGAGGTCGGTGAACACCGGCGACAGCGCATCCAGGAAGGCGATCTCGGTGGCCGAGAGCTCGGGGTCATGCAGGCGCTGGTGCAGGATTCGCGCGCCCAGGCCCAGGCCGACCAGCCGCTCGTTGAGGTAGCTGGCCGCCCAGTCGGCCAATCCGGTGTCGACCGGGCGCGGGAAGGTGAACATCCGCTTGGTCACCCCCCCGGTGGAGGTGATCACCACCACCATCAGCACCTGGGGCTGGAGCGCCATCACCTCGACGTGGCGGATCGTGGAGGTCTCCAGCGGCGGGGCGGTGACGATCGCCAGCAGGTTGGTGACCTGCGACAGGGTCTCGGTGGTCACGCGCATCGCCGCGTCGAGCTCGCGGCGCACCAGCGACAGCGACAGCGACGGGCCCGGCGACGTCTCGGGGAGCAGGCGGTCCACGAAGTAGCGGTAGCCGGCTTCGGTGGGGACGCGGCCCGCACTCGTGTGCGGATGGGCCAGCAGGCCCAGTTCCTCGAGATTGGCCAGCTCGTGGCGGATCGTCGAGGGTCCCCACTCGAACTCGGCGCTCAGCGCCTTGGAGCCCACCGGCGCGCCCGCGTCGAGGTACTCCTGGACGAGGCGGCGCAGGACGAGCTCTTGGCGTTCGGTCAGCATGCTGCTTGGAGATTGTAGGTAGGCCTCCGCGGGTGTCGGCCCGGGTGTCCGGCGGTCCCGCGGCACTACAGCCGGATGGTGGCCTCGCCGTTGCGGATGATCCGCTTGCCGTTCTGCTTGGCCTCGGAGGACACGGTGGCCCGCCCGCCGTCGACCTCGCGCACGGTGCCGGTGACGGTGAGCTCCTCCCCCATCACGCCCATGCCGCGAAACTGGACCGAGAGGCGCTCGAGGGACGCCGGGCCGCCCGCCCCGCCGAGCGCCTCGGTGTGGGCGCGGGCGACCTGAGCCATGGTCCACAGCCCGTGGAGGATCCGGCCGGGCAGCCCCACCTGCTGGGCGAACGCCTCATCGATGTGGATGGGGTTGAAGTCACCCGACGCGCCCGCGTAGCGGACCGTGAGGTAGGGATCGGGCGTGACGATGAGCTCGAAGGTGTCGCCGGCGTCCATGGTGGTCACTCCCCTCGCACGATGTTGGTCCACGTCCCCACGCACACGGTGTCGCCGTTGTGGTTGCGGCTGTCGGTGGTGAAGACGTAGAAGCCCAGCCCGCCGCGCTCGGCGATGTCGGTGACGGTCAACGTGGTGGTGATCTCGTCGCCGGCGATGACCAGCGGACCCCAGCGGAACTCCTGAGCGCCGTGCACGAGACGGGCGAAGTCGATCCCCACGTCGGGGTCGAACAGGCCGGGCAGCATGGCCGGGTTGCTGTAGACCACGGCGAACATCGGGGGCGCGACCACGTCGGCGAACCCGGCGGCGCGGGCGGCCGCGTGGTCGAGGTGCAGAGGGTTGGTCTCGCCGACGGCGAGCGCGTACTCCTTGATCTTCTCCCGGCCCACCGCGTAGACGGTGGGCGGGTAGGTCTTGCCGATCGCCTCGGTGTTGACGGGCATCGAGCGGGAGTCTAGGTCCGGGCGTCAGATGATGACCGGGACCGCGCCCCCATCCACCGACCAGGCCGCTCCGGCCACGTCGGAGGCGGGCTCCGAGCACAGGAACACGATCACCGACGCGATCTCCTCGGGGCCGGCGAGGCGGCGGATGGGGAGCCCTCCGGCGGCGGCGTCGAGCACCTCCTTGCGCGTCCCGCCGCGGGTGGCGACGGTCTGGTCGACGAGGCCGCCGGGCTCCAGCCACAGCTCGCTGGCCACCGGGCCGGGGGTGACGGCGTTGATGAGCACGCCAAGCTGCGCATAGGCGTCGGCGTACGCGCGCGACAGCGACAGCTCCGCGGCCTTGGTCACCGAGTAGGCGACGTTGCGCTGGCCCGGCCGCTTGCCCGACGACGAGGAGACGTTGACGATCCGGCCCCAGCCGCGCCCGGCCATCTCCGGGATCGCCGCGCGCATGAGGCGCATCGGGGCCATGACGTGGATCTCCCACATCGCCTGCCACTCCTCGTCGCTGATGTCCTCGATCGACCGCACCTGGCTCGTCCCGGCGCCGTTGATGAGCACGTCGACGCTCTCAAACCGCTCTCGGCAGGCGGCCACGGCGCGCTCGCCGGCGTCGGGCCGGGTGACGTCGAGGGCCAGCCACGAGACGGTGCGGGCGTCACCTTCGCACTGCTCGGCGGCCTGCTTGAGCGCGTCCTCGCCGCGACCCACGAGCAGGACCCGGGCGCCCTCGGCGACGAGCTGGCGGGCCGTCTGCAAGCCGATCCCGCGCGATCCCCCGGTGACGATGCAGGCGCGGTCTGTGAGGCCGAGATCCATCTGGGGCTCGATTGTTCCAGTCGCCGACGTGATGAGTCGAGCGATGATCTGTCTTGGTCAGTCGGCCACGCGCCGGGTAACGTGCCAGAGGCCATGAACGTCCTCGCGGCGGCCCTGTCTCCGGTGCATCAGCAGTACCTGCTGCAGGCCCGGCAGATGCAGGCCCTGTCGTTCGCGGTGCACATCCCACTGGTGTGCTTCGGGATCGCCTTCCCCGCGATGGTGCTCTTCGCCGAGTGGATGGGGCTGCGCAGCGGCGATCCCGTCTACCGCACGGTGGCGCGGCGCTGGAGCCGGATCGTGCTCGCGCTGTTCGCCGTCGGCGTGATCACCGGCACGATCCTCAGCTTCGAGATGGGACTGCTATGGCCCAACTTCACCGCCACCTTCGGCAGCGTGTTCGGGCTGGGCTTCGCCATCGAGGGGTTCTCGTTCTTCATGGAGGCGATCTTCATCGGGATCTACGCCTACGGCTGGGATCGCCTCTCCCCGCGGCTGCACCTCCTCAGCGGCATCCCGATCGTCATCACGGGGTTCACCGGATCGCTCATGGTCATCGCCGTCAACGCCTGGATGAACCACCCCAGCGGCTTCCGGCTCGCCGGGGGCAAGGTGGTGGACGTCAACCCGTGGTCGGCGCTGTTCGGCAACTCGGTGCTCTGGTCAGAGCTCGTGCACATGTACATCGCCGGCTACATGGTCACCGGCTTCTGCATGGCGGGCGTCTACGCCGTGTCCCGCCTCCGAGGACGCTGGACCCGCTACGAGCGGGTGGCGATGACGATCCCCCTCACCATCGCCTGCCTGGCCGCGCCGGTCCAGGTCCTGGTCGGCGACTGGATCGCCCGGGTGATCGCCGTCCAGCAGCCGATCAAGCTGGCTGCCCTCGAGGGCCTGGCCAAGACCACGCGCGGTGCCTCCGAGCACGTGCTGGGCTGGTACACGGACGGGCAGATCAAGTTCGGGATCGGGATCCCCCACCTGCTGTCACTGCTGGCCTTTCACAGCTGGAACGCGAAGGTGATCGGCCTGGACACGGTGCCCGCGGCCGACCAGCCGCCGGTCAACGTCACCCGCCTGTCGTTTCAGACGATGGTGGGAATCGGCACGCTGCTCGCGCTGCTGGGGGTGGTTTACCTGTTCGTACGCATCCGCCACCGCTCGCTGCCGACGTGGCGATGGTTCTATTGGGCGCTCGCCGTCTCGGGCCCCGCGGCCACCGTCGCGCTCATCGCCGGGTGGGTGACCACCGAGGTCGGTCGCCAGCCGTGGGTCGTCTACCGCGTCATGAGGACCGCCCAGGCGGTGACCGGGGCGGGCGGGATCCCGGTGGGCTACGCGACGCTGGTGATCACCTACCTCGCGGTGGCCGGCGCGGTGGTGTGGATCCTGCGCCGCCTTGCGCGTGCACCGCTTGATCAGCCCGGCGCCGACGCCCCGCCCCTCTCGAGCGGGCGCCCGGCCTGATGTTCCTCAAGACCCTGCCCCTGGTGTTCATGCTCGCCGGTCTGGTGCTCTACACGGTGCTGGCCGGGGCCGACTTCGGCGCGGGCATGTGGCGGCTGCTGGCCGGCGGCGGCGAGCGCGGCCAGCGCATCAGCGACCACGCCCACCACTCGATGGGACCGGTGTGGGAGGCGAACCACGTGTGGCTGATCTTCGTCATCACGGTGGCGTGGACGGCCTACCCCACGTTCGTGGGATCGGTCGCCTCGACCCTCGCGGTCCCGTTCTTCATCGCCGCGCTGGGGATCATCTTGCGCGGGGCGAGCTACGCGTTGCGCTCGGGGGCCACCACGACGCGCGAGTTGCGGGTGGTCGACGGCGCCTTTGCGGTGGCCTCACTGGTCACTCCGTTCGCGCTCGGCGTGATGGCGGGAGCGATCGCCGCCGAGCGTGTCCCCGTGGGCAACGCCGCCGGGGACCTGTTCTCGACGTGGACGGGGGCGGTCGCGATCCTCATCGGTGTCCTGGCGGTGGCGTTCTCGGCGTACCTGGCCGCCGTGTACCTGGCCGCCGACGCCGTCCGCCACGGCGACTCCGAGCTCGAGGAGGCCTTCCGGGTGCGGGCCCTGGGCGCGGGGGTGGTGGCGGGCGCGGTGGCGATCGCGGGCCTGGCGGTGCTGCACGCCGACGCGCACTCGCTGTACTCGGGGCTCTT
>JBAQGP010000145.1:0-4989 GCA_049287845.1 Solirubrobacteraceae bacterium
CCGGGAGCGTGACCTTCGTGCGCACCGGCCGCGGCCGCGCGAACGCGCCGAGGTCCTTGCGCGGCGGATCGTTGACGATCCGCGCGTCGGCCTCGAGCCGGCCGAGCAGCGTCGTGCACTCGTCGATGGCATCTGCGACGCAGCACGTGACCGCGAGCAGAGCAGGGCGGACGCCTCTGCGGACGAGACGACCGCGCCGGCAACCGGGCAGCGGTCTAGTGGGTTCAGCGCGCTTCGACCCAGAGTGCCTGCGGACCGCGAAAGGAGATGTTGGGGTGGAAGGTCAGCGACTGGTCCGGGATCAGACGCAGGCCGGGAAAACGGTTCGTGAGCGCCTCCAGCGCGAGCCGCGCTTCGAGCTTGCCGAGCGCTGAGCCGATGCAGAAATGGATGCCCTTGCCGAACGCGAGGTGGCGCTTTGCGTTCTCGCGGTGCAAGTCGAACACATCCGGGTCAGAGAACACGCTCCGATCGCGGCCGGCGGCCGCCAGCCAGAGGAATAGTTTTGCCCCCTCTGGTATCTCGACGCCGGCGATCACGACTGGGCGCTTTGTGATGCGCCGCCAGACAGGCACCGACGGGTCGTAGCGGAGGGTCTCCTCGATCGCGCCCGGAATCAAGGTCTGGTCCGCGACGACCGCCGCCCAGCGCGCGGGCTCCTCCAACAGCCGCCGCAGCATGTTCCCGATCAGATAGTTCGTTGTCTCGTGACCGGCGAAACTGAGCGAGAACAGAATCGAGGCGATCTCCTGGTGAGTGAGCTGCTCGGGGTTCTCGTCGTGGATCGCGAGCAAGGCGCTCGCGAAGTCATCGCCGCGGTTGGTGGCCTTCGCCGCGACGAGCTCGAGGAGATAACGCCGGTAGGCAGTCATGTTGAGCGCGTGCTCGAGCTGCTCCTCGGCAGCCGGGCGACCCCACGCCAACGTGGCGCGAGACCCGCACCACGCTTTGAGCTGAGCGTAGTCCTCCTCCGGCACGCCAATGAAACTGAACACCACCGTGGCAGGCAACGGGAAGGTGAGTCCCGAGACCAGATCAAACGGCACAGCCAAATCGACCTCAGCCAGAATCTGTTCGAGGATCAGCCGGATCCGCGGCTCCATCTCTGCCGTGCGCCGAGCACTGAAGGCCCGCGCGGCCGGACGCCGAAGCCGAGTATGAGCCGGCGGGTCAAGGCTCACCATCGACGGCTGCGGACGGTGCCCCCCATCCAGAAGGATCTGACGGGCCTGCGGGTCAAGCTCAACCAGCGGCAGCTGCGCGGCCGCAGCCGAGTAACTCTCAGGGTCGGAGAAGATCGATTCAATGTCGCGATAGCGCGTGACCACGTAGTAGTCGATGGCCGGGGCATAGAACACCGGCCGGTCCGCCACTCGGAGCGACGCCATCACCGCGAACGGATCGGCAAGAAACTGCGGCGAGAGCGGGTCAAACCTCCGCTCTACCGGACACCCTTGGAGATCCGTTAGGGCCACCGGACCACAGCTTAACATGCCACAGCTCGCCTCAAGGACGTCCGGACACGCGGCAGAGCCCGACGGCCACTCCGCCATGGTGAGACAAACCGCAAACGATGGACCCGCGGATCCTTCGTCGCCATGACGAGCCCCCCACGAGGGTGCCGAGACGTTCGGAGAGCGGTACCTACTGAGACGCGGTCGTCGTCGGGTGCGAGCCCCGGCACGGAGTCCGGAATCCCTGTCGGTGAGCGCTCCAGTCTGAGACGGGTTTGATCGTCCGCTGCCGCCTTACGCGAACGAGCGGTCCCGGTGGCGCTGCCGCTCGGTCGCGACGAACCAGAAGCGGGGTGAATCATTCAGTCCGGTTGATTGGGAGGTCGGCGATGCTGACGGGGTGTCAGCCGGAGGTCGCTGGCGTTAGCAGCGGGGATCCTGATGCAAATCGTCGGGCCGCACGAATTGTTGAGCTAACCGCAGCGTCGTGTTTATCTAAGGGTGCGCCGGGTACTCGATCGTGACCTCGCCGGCAAGGTCGCGATCTCCGATCAGCGAATCCACGTCTTGAAGGAGTAGTGATGATCGAGGGAATCTCGGCGATTTGGCTGCCGGTGTCAGACATGCGGCGTGCGGTCGCGTTTTATCGTGACAGTCTCGGGCTAGAGGTGCTCGAGCATGACGACGATTGGAGCGAGGTCACCGCGGGCGACCAGCGGATCGGTCTCAACGCCTCGGAGTCGCCCGTGGGTGATGGTGGCGCGGTGATCGCGTTCGCCGTCGATGACATCGAGGCGACGATCCAGCAGCTCAAGGATCAGGGCGTGGAGTTCTCCGGTGAGTTGTCTGAGCATCCGTGGGGACAGATCGCACCGTTCAAAGATCCCGACGGCAACGACCTCCAGGTCTACGCTGCGCCGTCAGGCAGCTGACGCGAATGCAGGAAGCTGCACCTATGACCAGTGTCTTGATCACCGGGGCTTCCAGCGGCATCGGTGCCGCTACCGCGCTGCGGCTGGATGCCGATGGGATGCGGGTGTTCGCTGGCGTCGAACACGACGACGATGGCGCGGCGGCGCTGGCCGGCGCGTCTGAGCGGTTGACGCGCATCGTGCTGGACGTCACCGACGAGCAATCGATCCATCAGGCGATCGCCGACATACGCGCGCAGGCGCCTGCCGGGCTCGACGGGCTGGTCAACAACGCGGGCGTCGGCTTTCCCGGCCCGCTTGAGATCCTTCCGCTCGACGCGCTGCGCCGTCAGCTCGAGGTCAACGTCGTCGGTCAGGTCGCCGTGTCCCAAGCGGCGCTGCCGCTGTTGCGCCAAGCAGGCGGTCGCCTGGTGTTCGTCGGTTCTGTCGGCGGGCTGCTGGCCTCGCAGTTCGCCGGCGCCTACCACGCCTCGAAGTTCGCGATCGAAGCGATCGCCGACGTGTGGCGCCAAGAGCTCGAACCCGACGACATCTCCGTGATCCTGATCGAACCCAGCGCGATCTCCACCCCGATCTGGGAGAAGGCAACCCAGCGCCTTGATGAGCTCGAGGCGGCCGACCCGCCCGAGCTCGCGCGCTACCAAAAACGCCTGCACGGGTTTCGAGAGAGCCTGCACAGCGCTGATGAGAACGGAAAGTCGCCCGAGGACGTCGCCGAGGTCATCACCAAGGCACTGACCGAGAAGCGACCGGACACCCGATATGTGGTCGGAGGTGCCGGCAAGCTTGCCGCCGCGCTCAAGCCGCTGGTGCCCGACCGACTCGCCGACAAGCTCGCCGAACAAACCGGCAACAACTGATCTGCTCCGGCTCCCGCTGGCGCATCTGCGGTCATCTCGGCTTGCCGTGGTAGCGCCAACCGACTACTGCTCTTGGTCGGCGGGCGACTAATGGGGAAGCCGCGGCTCGGCGACGAACCGGAAGTGTCGAGGGACACGATGTGCCCGCCCGGTGTTCGAGCGTCGCTGACGGCACGTGACCGGAAAGGACCTATGCGTCGTCGCAGCTACTTCGCGTCCGGTAGCCGCTCGAGCTCTCGTATCGCGCGGAGTACCTGCGGTCGGTAGATCCGGCGGGGTGCCTGGGTGGGTGCCCTTGGGTCGGGCACCAGCACCGTGTGGCTCGTAGCCAGACGATGAAGCATCGCGCACAGCGTGCCCGCTACCGCTTCGAACTGACGATGGTTCCAGCGCGCCGCGTCTACGGCCATCTGCAAGAACGAGGTCTGACGGCCGCCTGACCAAAACCCCGCGGAAGAGGTATGCGACTGGCAAAACGCGCGACCGTCGGCGTCTTGTCCGGAGAGGTCGGCGAGTCCGAGCTCGTCTGCGCGATCGCGTAGCCCCCCACCGACAGCACCGCGATGACAACCACAACGACGGCCATGACGATGAGCCAGCGACGCACTACCGGCGCACGATACAGCTTCAGAACCGGCAGATCTCGCCGTCGTGCCCGCTTCTGAGCAGAGTCCGCATCCACGCCAGCGGACCAGGTGTGACGCCCCGCCCCTGCAACCACCGCCCCGGGAAGCTGCTGGCTGCCCTCACCCTCCTCAGCCCGCGCAGCTTGTTTGCTCACCGGCCGGCCCGGCTCCCGCATAACGCCGCACGCGCTCGCTGAGCCATCGGCTTCTGCGACGAGGGAGACCCGCTATCGGCGCGAGTCCAGGTGTCGCGCGTAAACGAGCACCAGGCGGACCAACACCCGGGAGACCCCTAGGAAAGCCGCTACCGCGACGACGACCCTGGGCAAAACCATCCAACCTGCGGACTTGAGCCCCAGCGCAATGCCGACTCCCGCTCCGAGCGACACTAGCCCGCTCCCCCAGTAGAGCCCGAAGACCGTCACAACGTTTCGCCGCCTCTCACGCATGTCTGGAGGCTAACCACGACGACCTCAGCGATCGAAAAGCACTTGTCCTACCGGAGAGAGCCGAGACGATCCCGTTGCCCCACCATTCCGATCGCGGCGCGCCTGACCGCCAGAACGACGAAAGCAGAGCAGAGGCCCTTGAGCGAAGTCGGCCTGCTTTTGCCAAATCCGGGGCCAGCCGACCCGCCCCCAGCCGTTCGCTCAGGGTTGGGGAGTGAGACAGTGGCGGCGCCGGCGTGAGAGGTGCTGAAAGCGTCCGCTGGTCGATCCTCGCTGAGCGTCTCTTTGTCAGCGGCCTCCCTTAACGGCAAGCTGGGGTTCGGTCCCGTGGCTGCCTTGGTGGCCAGCCGCGGCTGCGCGGCTGGTCAGCCAGGCGACGAAACCAGAAATCCGGGCCTGCCGAAGCTCCGTACGGAGCGGGGCGATCGCGCGCGACAGTGCGCCGATGCTGGTTGCGCCGGTAACGTCCGCCTCGGGAGCCAACGATGATCAACGAGCTCGGTCAGCCGATCGGGGAGTCGATACCGGACTGGCAGCCACGACCGGCCCCTTCGGCGCAAACCCTGTTGGGACGCTATTGCCGACTGGAGCCGTTGGAGGCGAGGCACGTGCCCGCCCTGCACAGCGCGCTCAACCTTCGCGACCGCAGCGGCCGTGACTGGACCTAC
>JBAQGP010000146.1:0-6057 GCA_049287845.1 Solirubrobacteraceae bacterium
CAACATCTTCCGGTTCACCCAGGCCGGCTCCGAGGTATCGACGCTGCTGGGCCGGATGCCGTCGGCGGTGGGCTACCAGCCCACGCTGGCGGACGAGATGGGTGAGCTCCAGGAGCGGATCACCTCGACCCGCAAGGGCTCGGTGACCTCGATCCAGGCGATCTACGTCCCGGCCGACGACCTCACCGACCCGGCGCCGGCGTCGGCGTTCGCGCACCTCAACGCCACCACCACGCTGAGCCGGTCGATCTCGGAGAAGGGGATCTATCCGGCGGTGGACCCGCTGGACTCCACGTCGACGATCCTCAAGTCCGAGATCCTCGGCGAGGAGCACTTCAATGTGGCCAACCGGGTCAAGGAGGTGCTTCAGCGCTACAAGGAGCTCCAGGACATCATCGCGATCCTGGGGATCGACGAGCTCTCCGACGAGGACAAGGTGACGGTGCAGCGGGCGCGCAAGATCGAGCGCTTCCTCTCCCAGCCGTTCTTCGTGGCGACCCAGTTCACCGGGATCGAGGGCAAGTACGTGCCGATCGCCGAGTCGATCCGCGGCTTCAAGGAGATCCTCGAGGGCAAGCACGACGACCTGCCCGAGCGCGCCTTCTTCATGAAGGGCACCATCGATGAGGTCGTGGCCGACGCCGGCGGGGGCAGGCCGGACTCCGGCCGGTCCGCGGACTCAGAGGACGCCGAGTCCGGGTCCGGACGCGAGTCGGCGGACGCCGAGGGCGAGCCGGCGGACGCCGCGGGCGAGCCGGCGGGCACCGAGGCCGGTTAGTCCCCGATGGCCGATCACGAGACGTTCCCGGTGGAGGTGCTCACGCCCGACGGCGAGGTGTTCGCCGAGGATGTGCAGATGGTCTCCACCAAGACATCCGTGGGCTCGATCGGCATCCTGGCCAACCACGCGCCGCTGCTGGCCATGCTGGACCCCACCGAGCTGCGGCTGTATCGCTCTGACTCCGACGTGGTCCGCTTCGCGCAGTCCGAGGGCTATATCCAGGTGGGCAACAACCGGGCGCTGCTCCTGGTGGAGGAGGCCCACGAGCAGGGCGCGCTGGACGCCGGCGAGCTGCGCGACCGCCTCCAGCAGGCCGAGCGCGAGCTCGACGAGTCCGGCGAGGACTCCGAGCGGCGACGGGTGGCCGAGCGTGACAAGCGCCGCTGGGAGGCGTTCCTGAGGATCGCCGAGGGCGGCTAGCACTTCGGTTTGCCCTTAACTGGCCGTCATCTAGAGCACCTAGGCTCCGCCGTCCATGGTTGACGAGCTGGTGGTGGCCGAGCGGCTGATCGGCTATGAGACCTCGCGTCCCGATGTGCTCGTGGCGGCCGCGGGCTTCGTCCAGGGCTGGCTGGAATCGCGCGACATCGAGGTCCACGAACGTGATCACAACGGATTCCCCGTGCTCCTGGCCGATGTCGGCGCCACCGGTGAGCAGGTGCCGTGCGTGATCTTCCACGGCCATCTCGATGTCGTGCCCGGGCGTACCGAGCAGTTTCAGCCCCGCGTGGAGGGCGACCGCCTCATCGGGCGGGGCGCCTATGACATGAAGGGCGGCCTCGCGGCCATGATGTGCGCGCTGAAGGACGTCGCCGGCCAGAACGGCGTTCGCGTCCGCTTTGTGTGCGTGCCCGACGAGGAGTCTGAGGAGATCGACGAGCGCTCCACCGATGCGGTGGTCCGCGGCGGATTGGGCGGGAACTTCGCCATCACCGGCGAACCTACGAACATGCACATCGGCGTCCAGGCCAAGGGCGTGCTGGCGATGCGGATCGTGGTCCATGGTCGCTCCGCCCACAGCTCGACGCCGTGGCTGGGCGACAACGCCGTGCTCAAGGCCATCGACGTGTTCCGCGCCATCGAATCCCTGCCCTTCAGCCGCGAGTCCTCGGAGATGTTCGATCGCCCCTCGATCAACCTGGGGCGGATCGCCGGCGGTGACGTCCTCAACAAGGTCCCCGATCGCTGCGAGATGGCCGTCGACGTGCGGTATCTCCCCGGCCAGGACCCCGGGGAGATCCTCGCCCAGGTCCGGGCGATCGGCGCCATCGACGTCACCCGTACCTTCATCCATCCGCCGGTGACCGTCTCGCGCACAAATCCCTATGTGCAGGTGCTGCGCGACGCCGTGTCAGGGGCCACCAGCGGCGAGGTCATGAGCGTGGGACGCGACGGGGCCTCTGACGCGGCATCGTTCATCGAGGCCGGTATCCCCGCCGTCGAGTTCGGGCCCCAGGGCGGTGGTCACCACGGCCCCGAGGAGTGGGTCTCGGTGTCATCGCTGCAGCGCTATCGCCAGGCGCTCGCGGGCTTCGTGCGCGCCCTGCCCGAGCGGCTGGCGCAGCTCCGTAGCGGCGGCGCCAACCCCCCGCTGAGGGCCGTGGACGGAGGGGCGGCGTGATCCCGCGCAGCCGTCTGGGCACGGCGTGGCGCTTCCTGCTGGCGGGTGTGGTGGTCATCGCCGCCACCGCCGGGACGACCGCGGTCGCCGGGCTGCTGCAGGTCAACGACGTGGTCAAGCTGATCTCCGCCAATCCGGGGATCACGACCAAACAGATCGTCCTGCCCCCGGCCGGGGCCCCGCAGACGCTCCTCCTCATCGGATCCGACCACCGCGCCCACGAGCCGATCCGGCTTGCCAACACCGACACGATGCTGCTCGTGCGCCTCGACGCGAAGTCCTCGACGATCAACGTGATGTCGATCCCCCGCGATCTGCAGGTCGAGATCCCCGGGTTCGGCATCGCCAAGCTCAACGCGGCCTACAGCGAGGGCGGCTACGGCCTGCTCATCAAGACCATCAAGCAGAACGTGTTCCCGGACCTGCGCATCAACCACATCATCGACACCAACTTCACCGGCTTCTCGGACCTCGTGGACGCCATCGGCTGCGTCTACTCCGACGTCGACCGCCGCTACTACAACGACTCCAACTCCGGGCTGCCCGGCGACAACTACTCGAGCATCGACATCCAGCCCGGCTACCAGAAGCTGTGCGGCGACAACCAGGCCGCCAGCGGCGCGCTGCCGTTCGTCCGCTTCCGCCACCTGGACTCCGACATCGTGCGCGCGGCCCGACAGCAGGACTTCATCCGCTGGGCCAAGGACCAGTTCAGCATCTCCAAGCTGCTGGGAGAGAAGGAAAGCCTGCTGCGGATCTTCGGCAAGCACTCGACGCTCGACAAGAATCTGCAGTCCGAGGACGGCCTGCTCAACCTGTTCAATCTGGTGCTGAACTCCGACGCCAGCACCATCCATCAGGTGCCGTTCCCGGCCGACCTGCAGCCGTGCACGACGACCTCGTGCGTCGTCACCAGCAACCAATCCGCCGAGCAGGCGGCCTTCGCTCGCTTCATGGCGCCGACGCCCAGGGCCGCGACGGCCGCCGCCAACAAGGCCAAGGTGACCCCGGCGTCGCTCAAGGGCCACAAGCACCTGAGCAACATCCCCACCGGGGGCCTCACCGCAGATGTCAGCGACGGGCGCGCCCAGGCGGCGGCGCTGAGCCGCGCGGGGATGCCCGTGTACTACCCCCGCCTCATCAAGACCGGCTCTCAGTACTGCATGAGTGTCACCGGCAACTGCGTCGGCGGGGGCGAGCCCCCCACGCAGTACACGCACTCCTATCCGCGCGAGTACCGCATTCGCGACCAGCAGGGCCGGCCGCACGCCGCCTACCGCATGACGCTGGTGCTCAACTCCGTCCTCGGCGAGTACTACGGGGTCCAGGGCACGACGTGGAGCAATCCGCCGCTGCTGCGCAGCCCCAGCGGCACGCGCGACATCGGCGGCAAGAGGCTCTACCTCTACGCCAACGGCGGCCGGCTGACAACGGTGGCATGGCACAACGGCCCCGACGTCTACTGGATCTCCAATACGCTGACGAGCACCATTCCCAATCCGCAGATGGTGGGGATCGCCGCCTCGTTGACCGCGGCCGCGCACTAGTGGCCGGGAGCGACCGCTAGGCCCGCGGTCGGGTGTGGGCCGACCCCGCTACCCTCGCCTGCTCATGGCTTCAGAGCGTCAACCCATCGCCGTGATCGGCACCGGCTATGTCGGGCTGGTCACCGCCGCCGGCTTTGCCGAGCTGGGCTCAGATGTCTGGTGCGTGGATGTGGACGCCGACAAGATCGAAGGCCTGAAGCGCGGCGAGATCCCGATCTACGAGCCGGGGCTGGCCGAGTCGGTGGCACGCAACTCCGAGCGCCTGCACTTCTCCACCGAGCTGGCGCCGGCGCTGGAACATGCCCGCCTGCTCTTCGTCGCCGTCGGCACGCCGCCCACCTACTCCGGGGACGCCGACCTGTCGGCGGTGCACGCCGTGGTGGGGTCGATGCCGCGCTCAGACCACCACGCGCTGGTGATGAAGTCGACGGTCCCGGTCGGCACCGGGACCTCGATCAAGCGGATCTTCGCCGAGCAGGGCAAGGAGACCTTCGCCTACGTCTCCTGCCCTGAGTTCCTCAAGGAGGGCTCGGCGCTGGAGGACTTCTTGGCGCCCGACCGCGTCGTCGTCGGCGACGACGGCAACTGGGCCGGCGACGCGGTGGTGCAGCTGTATGAGCCCCTGAACGCGCCGGTGGTGCGGACCGATATCGCCTCGGCCGAGATGGTCAAGCTCGCCGCCAACGCGTTCCTGGCCACGAAGATCAGCTTCATCAATGAGATCGCCAACGTGTGCGAGGAGACCGGCGCCGACGTGCTCGAGGTGGCGCGGGGAATGGGCCTGGACCAGCGTATCGGCGGTCACTTCCTCAAGCCCGGGATCGGGTTCGGCGGCTCGTGCTTTCCCAAGGACGTCTCGGCACTCAAGCAGCTGGCCGGCAACTCCGGCTACCACTTCCAGCTCCTCACCGCCGTCATCGAGGTCAACGAGCTGCAGAAGCGCCGTGTCATCGCCAAGCTCCAGAAGCACCTGGGATCCCTCGTGGGACGGCGCGTGGCCCTGCTGGGCTTGGCGTTCAAGGCCAATACCGACGACATGCGCGAGGCCTCGTCGCTCGTGCTCGCCGCACGCCTGCAGGCCGACGGCGCCACGGTGTCGGCCTATGACCCGATCGCCGAGCACGAGGCGCGTCAGCGCATGAGCGGCGTGCACTTCGCCGACTCGGCGCTGGGGGCGGTCGAGGGCGCCGACGCGGCGATCCTGGTCACCGAATGGCCCGAGTTCGCCGAGCTGGACTGGCGCGAGGTCAAGACGCGGATGGCCGGCGACCTGCTCGTCGACGGACGCAACTTCACCGACCGCGAAGCGGTCGTGGCGGCCGGGTTCATCTACGAGGGGATCGGACGATGACCACCTATCTCGCCCCGCCGTGCAGGCGCTGATCCTGGCCGGCGGGGAGGGCACGCGGCTGCGGCCGCTCACCTCCACCATTCCCAAGCCCGTCGTGCCGTTGGTGGACCGCCCGTTCATCACCTACATGATCGAGTGGCTGCGCGGTCACGGCGTCGACGACATCATCCTCGCCTGCGGCTTCATGGCCGACGGGGTGCGCTCGGTGCTCGGCGACGGATCCTCGCTGGACGTCCGGCTGCGCTACATCGAGGAGCCCACGCCGCTGGGAACCGGCGGCGCGCTGAAGTACGCCGAGGACCAGCTCGATGAGCGCTTCTTCATGCTCAACGGCGATGTCCTCACCGACATGGACCTCACCGCCCAGCTGCGTCAGCACGAGGAGACCGGGGCGCGGGCGACGCTGGCCCTGATCGGGGTCGAGGACCCCTCGGCCTATGGCATGGTGCGGCTCGACGATGACCTCGCGGTGCGCGAGTTCGTGGAGAAGCCGAGCCTCGACGAGGCGGGCACGTGCCTGGTGAACGCCGGCGCCTACATCCTGCAGCGCGACGTGCTCGACGGCATGGCCCCCGCCGGGACCAAGATCAGCATTGAGCGCGAGGTGTTCCCGACGCTGGTGGATAACGGCCTCTACGGATACGAGGCCTCCGGCTACTGGATGGACATCGGGACTCCGGAGCGCTACCTGCAAGCCACCTTCGAGATCCTCGAGGGCGAGGTCTCCACCGAGGTGGGGCGGGCCGTGGCCGCGGGC
>JBAQGP010000147.1:0-3435 GCA_049287845.1 Solirubrobacteraceae bacterium
GCTTTGCGGTGCCGAACTTCTGGCTCGGGCTGATCCTGGTCGAGTACATCGCTGTGCGGGCCAAGCTGCTGCCGCCCTCGGGCTATGTCCCTTTCGCCACATCGCCGGGCGACTGGCTGAAATCCCTGGTGCTGCCGGTGGTGACGCTGGCGGCGGCGGGGGCGACCGGGATCGCCAAGCAGACACGCGATTCGCTGAACGAGGTGATGAGCAGTGAGTTCATCTCGGCGCTGCGGCTGGCCGGGCTGTCGGAGCGGACGGTGCTCCTGCGCCACGGTCTGCGCAACGCGGCGATCCCGATCGTCACGATGGTGGGGCTGTTTGCCGTGGCGATGCTGGGGGGCACGATCCTGGTGGAGCAGGTGTTCGCGATCCCCGGCCTCGGGAGCCTTGCCGTGCAGAGCGCCACGGACCACGACCTTCCGGTGATCGAGGGCGTGGTGATCTACTTCACGCTGATCGTCGTGGTGGTCAACCTGATCATCGACCTGTCCTATGCGCGTCTGAACCCGCGGGTGAGGATCGCCTCGTGAGCACGACGACGCCGCTGGGAACCACCGATCTCACCGCCCAGGCGCCGGCGGCGGCGGTCACGGCCAGCCCGAAGCCCACGAGCCTGCTGCGGCGCGTCGTGCAGCGCCCGATGGGCGCCGTCTCGCTGGCCGTGTTCCTCGGGATCATCATCGCGTGCGCGGCCGCGCCGTTGATCGCGCCGCACGGCCCCTACGCGTCGAGCCTGACCGCCGAGATGTCGGGCCCGTCCGGACACCACCTGCTCGGCACCGACGAGCTCGGCCGCGACATCCTCAGTCGCCTGCTCTACGGGGGACGACCGACGCTGCTGGCGGCGGCGATGTCGACGGCGATCGCGATCCTCCTGGGCACCGTGCTGGGGGTCGTCAGCGGGTATCGCCGGGGTCTCACTGACCGCGTCGTCTCGCTCTGGTCAGACCTGCTGTTGACGATGCCCGTCCTGGTCGTGCTCATCGTGGTCGTCTCGGTGTATCCCACGAGCCTGTATCCGGCGATGATCCCGCTGGGGGTGATGCTGTCGGCGGCACCAACGCGGATGTTGCGGTCGGTGACGCTTTCGGTACGGGAGGACCTGTACATCGAAGCGGCGCGCGTCAACGGGCTCAGCCACGGCCAGATCATGGTGCGCCACGTGCTCCCGCGGATCCGCGGCGCGATCGTGGTCCAGGCCACGCTCGTCGGCGCCGTGTCGGTCCTGATGGCCTCGGGCCTCGCCTTCCTCGGGTTCGGCGTTCAGGTGCCCGCGCCGAGTTGGGGAACGATGGTGCAGGAGGCGGCGAGCCAATACCAGCAGGACGCGTGGTTCCTTGTGCCGACGGGCGGGGTGATCGCGCTGACGATCCTCAGCCTCGGGCTGCTCGGCGATGTCCTGCGCGATGCCGTCGCTGAACAATGGACCGGGGTGCGCGTGACGCGTCGCCGCGCACGGCGCACGGCGCGCGCCGCAATGCCCGCTGAGGTCGCGGCCGCCATGCCGGCCGCGCCAGACGCGGTTCTGGGCGTTCGCGACCTGATGGTCACCGCCCCGCGGCCGGGAGGCGGGGAGCTCGTCCTCGTGCAGGGGATGAGCTTTGATGTGCGCGCCGGACGAACGCTTGCCATCGTGGGGGAGTCGGGCTGCGGCAAGTCGGTGACTGCGCGCGCACTCCTGGGCATCGCGCCTCCCGGCGGGCGGATCGCCGGGAGCGTGCGCTTTGACGGCGGCGAGCTCGTGGGCGCACCGACCGCGCGGCTGCGCGAGGTGCGCGGACGGCGGATCGCCTTCATCGGCCAGGACCCGCTGACGGGCCTTGATCCGACACAACCGGTCGGCGCAGCGCTGGCCGAGGTCGTCCGGGCCTACTCCGGCTGTGGGCGTCGCGCCGCGCGGGAGACGGCGCTGGAGCTGCTGGGGCGGGTTCGGCTGGACGACCCCGTGCGGGTGGCGAGGCTCTATCCGCACCAGATCTCCGGAGGCATGGCGCAGCGGGTGACGATCGCCCGCGCGCTGGCCGGTGATCCCGAGATCATCGTTGCCGACGAGCCGACGACGGCGCTTGACGTCACAGTGCAGGCCGACATCCTCGCGCTGCTGGTGTCGCTGCAGCTTTCGAGCAAGATCGCGATCCTGCTCATCACGCACGACTGGGGCGTCGTGGCCGGGATGGCGGACGAGGTGTTGGTGATGTACGCCGGCCAGGTGGTCGAGCACGGTCCGGCGGGGCGCCTGTTCGAACACCCACAGCACCCCTACAGCGATCTGCTGCTGCGTTCAAACCCGCATCGCGCGCCGTCCGGCAGCCGGCTCCCGGCGATCGCCGGGACGGTTCCCGGACCCGGCCAATGGCCAGAGAGCTGCCGCTTTGCCGACCGCTGCCCGCTCGCCACCGATGCCTGCACCGCCGCACCGATCCCGCTGTTGACGGTCGGGGAGGAGCAGCAGTCGCGGTGCATCCGCGTCGACGCGCTGGAGGCGGTGCGATGAACGAAACCGAGATCCGGCCGGTGGCGCAGACGGTCGACGCCAAGCCCGCGCCGCTGCTGTCGGTGCGTGACCTCGTCGTCCGCTTCCATCAGGGCCGGCAGTCGTTTGTGGCGCTCAACGGCGTCAGCATCGACGTCCTCCCCGGCGAGGTACTGGCCGTGGTTGGCGAGTCGGGAGCGGGAAAGTCGACGCTGGGGCGGGCGGTGCTCGGCCTCGTGCCCGTGCAGAGCGGCACGATCGTCTTCGACGGCGCCGATATCACAGGCGCGCGGCACCGCACCCGCCTCGAGCTGGCGCGGCGCCTGCAGGCCGTCTTCCAGGACCCCTACAGCTCGCTGAACCCTGCGCGGACGGTGCGCGCGGCGCTCGCCGAGCCACTCCTCGCCCAGCGCCGCCCGCGGTCCGAGATCGCGGCTGCTGTGGAAGCCTCACTGCAGCGCGTGGGGCTGCCGGCCGACGCCGCCGACCGCTACCCCCGCCAGTTCTCCGGTGGCCAGCGCCAGCGGATCGCGATAGCGCGGGCGCTGATGGTCTCCCCGGACCTGGTGATCTGCGACGAGGCGCTGAGCGCTCTGGACCTGTCGGTGCAGGCGCAGATCATCAACCTGCTGCTGGACCTGCGTCGCGACCTCGGGCTCGCGTACCTGTTCATCGGCCACGATCTCGCCGTGGTGCGCCATCTCGCCGACCGGGTCGTCGTCCTGCGCCGCGGCGAGGTCGTCGAGAGCGGGCGGGCGGCGCGGGTTTGCGCGGAGCCGTCGCAGCCCTACACCAAGGCGCTGATGGAGTCGGCGCCGGTACCCGATCCGCGAGAGGAGCGGGCACGCCTGATCGCCCGCGCGTCCGCCCCGACTGGTGACGGAGATCGCTGAGGCTGTCAAGCGGCTGGCCCTCCGCGGCCCGCTGCCCGTTGACGCGAGTTCGCAGCCGCTGGGGAC
>JBAQGP010000148.1:0-7453 GCA_049287845.1 Solirubrobacteraceae bacterium
GGTCAGCGGCCGGCGCCCCCGGGCCAGGAGTAGATCGGCGAGCCGGTAGGCGAGTAGTCCGAAGCCGATCCACCCCAGCACCGGGACGAGCAGCGCGTACCAGTTGACCGATACCTGCGCCACGCCCTCGGGCGCGAGCACAAGCTGGTAGCCGTTCTGCGACGCCCGCCAGTACACGAAGCCGGCGATCGCCAGCGCGACGAAGTCAAGCCCGTACCGCGCCCACACCGGGCTGCGCACGGCGCGTCCGATCTGCCGGCGCTGCCCGGCGACGGTCAGGGTACGCGCGTCGCGCAGAGCCGGGACAGCGATCGACCAGGCGGCAATCGTGAGGCCGACGATCGCTGCCCCGACCGACCACAGGATCGCCGACACGGTGCCGGCCCCGAACGACGCGGTACCGAAGCTGCTCTGCCCGATCAGGAGCGCGGCGCCGAGGCCGACGATCACCCCGATGATCCCGGCCAAGAGCGTCTCGGCGAGCGCGAGCCGGACCAGCGTCCGTGTGGAGGCTCCGCGCGTGCGCAGCAGCGCGGCATCCCGGCGTCGTCGTCCAGCGCCCGCCGAGGCGATCAGGGCGGTGACCAGGCCGGCCAGGATCGCTCCCGGGATGCCGAGGAACAGGAACAGGATCTGCGCGTAGAGGGCGTCCTGCCGGGCGGTGTCGAGCGCCGCGCCGAGGTTGTCGCCAACGACTCCGGCCCCCGTCAGGCGGCTCTCGAGGTTGTGCGCCCGCGCAGTGATCTGGTCAAACGCGGCGCTCGGGCTGCTCGGCAACGCGTGTGAGAGCGTCGCGTGAACCTGGGTGCGGATCAACTCGGAGCGGTTGGCGATCACGGGGGCTTCGACGCGCGCGAACTCGGCCTGCGGGAGGATCAGCACGTTGTCGGGCGGGGCGGCGGCCTGCGCGCCGGGCAGCGCCCCGACCTTCTGAAACAGCGAATCGGCGTAGGGCAGGTCGACCACCCCGCTCACGGTGATGTGGGCGGCCTTGGCTCCTGGCCGTGCGACGGTGACGCTGTCACCTGGCGCCACGTGCAGGTTCGACGCGGTCTGTTGGGCGATCAGCACGCCCCCGAGCGCTCCGGAGAGCAGCCGCAGCTCAGCCGGGAAGGCGGCCGCATACCCCGACGCGAGCCCGAGCACCTGCGCGGCGCCGGTCGTCTGGGTCGTCCCGTGGGTGGTAGCGGCGAGACCGGGGGACTGCGTGAACTGTGCGGTCAGCGCCTGCGTGACCTGGGGGTAGGCGCGGACCTGCCTCAGCACACTCGCGGCGTCGGACCCGGGCTGCACCTGCACCTGCCAGTCGACGGCCACCCGGGCGATCGCGCGCTGGGTCATCTTCGCGTTCGTCGCCGATAAAAACGCACCGATCGAAGCGATCAGGGCCACCCCGACAGCCACACCCATCGCGGTGGCGAGGATCCGGGTCGGGCGGTGGGCGACGAGCCCGCGGAGCCAGTTCAGTGCGACCACGTCGCCTCCAGCGCGTTGTTGGTCAGCCCGCCGTTGTGGATCTCCCAGCGCTCGGGCAGGCGAGCGGCGACCTGAAGGTCGTGGGTGGAGATCAGCAGCGCGGCGCCGGCGTGCTCGCTGGCGGCGAGGAGCACGTCGACGACCGCGGCGGCGTTGACGCTGTCGAGCTGGCCGGTGGGCTCGTCAGCGAGGATCAGGCTCGGCTGCCCGGCGAGGGCGCGCGCGACAGCGACCCGCTGCGCCTGGCCGCCGGAGATCTCCTCCGGGAGCTTGTCGGCGAGCTCCTCGAGCCCGAGCGTCCCCAACGCACCTCGCGCGACGCGCTGAGCTTCGGTGTCTGTCAGACCGCCCATCACCAACGGCAATGCCGTGTTTTCGAGAACGCTCAGCGGCGGCAGCAGGCTCGGCCCCTGGAAGATCACCGCGACGCGAGCAGGCCGCAGCTGCTCCCGGGTCCCGATCGCCGGCCAGCTCACCACTCCGGTGCTCGGATCATCCAGACCCGCCATCAGATGCAGAAGCGTCGACTTGCCCGACCCGGAAGGACCGACGAGGGCGATCCGCTGCCCGGCGTTCACCTCGCAGTCCGTAGCTTGGAGCGCCACCGTCGCCGCTTGCCCGCTTGCGTAGGTGCGGGTGACGCCGTCGCAACGCACGAGTGGACGACGGTCGTTCACGGGTCGATCCTTCCGTCGAGAAGTCGAATCTCGCGATCCGCCGTGGCCGCGACCTCGCCGCTGTGGGTGACGATCAGCACCGCCGAGCCGGCGTCGGCCCGGTCGCGCAGCAGGCGCAGGATCCGATCCGCGGTCAGTGAGTCGAGCTCGCCGGTCGGCTCGTCGGCGAGGATTACCGGCGGGTCGTTGGCGAGCGCCACAGCGAGACCGGCGCGCGCCAGCTCTCCCCCGGAGAGCTGCGACGGCCGCGCGGCGGCGCGATGATCGATCCCGCATCGCTCGAGCACCTGTCCGGGCCACTCGGCACGCGCGCTACCGCGACCGATCCGCTGCGCGAGCATGAGATTGTCAGCGACGCTGAGATGGCCGACGAGGTTGGCCTGCTGAAACAACATCCCGATCCGCGCTCCCCGGATCCGGGCGCGCTCCTCCTCCGGACGGCGCGAAAGCCGTGTGCGGTCAACCATGACGCTGCCCCCGTCGGGCTCGTCGAGCCCAGCCAGGCAGGCCAGTAGCGTCGACTTGCCCGACCCCGACGGGCCGGTCACCGCGACTACGTCCCCGGGCTCGAGGGCGAGCGAGACGCCCTGCAGGGCCAGGGTCTCGTCCTCGCCGGCGTGAAAGAACCGGTAGAGGTTGTGCGCCTCCAGCGCGGCGCTCATTTCGCGAACCGCAGCGAGCTGGTCACGTTGCGCCACGGGTCGACGTTGTCGGACCCGAGCGGCGAGGACAGGACGAGGCTCACCTCGCGTCCATGGTGGAAGAACGTGTAGCGCTCAAACGCGAGCACGCCGAACTTCCCGGTCACCGGATCCGGTGCGGAGTACCCGAGATACTTGATTCTCACCGCTTGGCCCGCCGGTCGCGAGATGGCGCTGACCGACTGCAGCTTGAACCCCTTGACGGTCGCGGCGAGCTTGGGGACCTCGGTCTGCCGGGCCGAGGAGACCGTGATCGGTCCCGATGCGTGCCTGTCGACGAGCTGGACCGTGTTGAGCTTGTCGGTGAAGATCACACCGTCCCGCGTGCGCCTGCGCGACCATCCCTCGGGTGTGCTCAGCGTCAGCCCGTGTCCGGGGACCGCGTAGGGGACGTAGGCGATCGTGTCAGGAATGTCTCCAGGAGGAAGCGTCTCGGGCGCGTTCGGGTTGACCCCACCGCTTGTTGTCGTGGACGCCTTCGTGGCCGAGGATGTCGCGGACGAACTGGCTGCGGTCTGCGAGCCCCCCGCCGCACTTGACGTGGAGCTGTTAGCCGAACCGCACCCGGCGATCGCCGTCGCGACCCCCACAGCGAGGAGAGCAGGGACGGTGCGCATCAGACCTCCGTAGTGCCGTGGACCCATCGGCGGCCACGCTAGCCCGGGCGGGTCACCGGCGGGTACGCGCAGGTCATCGTCCGGTCAAAACGCGCGTGCTCGATACCGTCGGGCTGATGAGCGCAGACGCGATCCTGGTCGTTGAAGACGATGATGCGATCGCGACTGGTCTCGTTCGCGTGCTCGAGAGTCAGGGCTACACCGTGCGCCGGCTGGGACGCGGAACAGGCGCGGTCAGCGCTGCCGATCCCTCGGTGGGTCTCGTCGTGCTCGACCTCGGCCTGCCCGATGTCGACGGCCTTGACGTGTGCCGGCGTCTGCGCCGCGCGCGGCCCGATCTGGCGATCCTCATCCTCACCGCACGCGACCTCGAGCTGGACATCGTGGCGGGGTTAGACGCTGGTGCCGACGACTACCTCGTCAAACCGTTCCGGCTGTCTGAGCTGCTCGCGCGAATCCGCTCGCATCTACGCCGGCACGCCACCGTCCCGTCCGAGCCGGCCGAGCCCTTCGCCGTCGGCTCGCTGCGAATCGACCGCTCCGCCCGACGCGCCTGGCTCCACGACCACGAGCTCGCTCTGCGTCCCAAGGAGTTCGACCTGCTCACGCTCTTCGCCTCGCACCCCGGGGTGGCCCTCACCCGCGAGCGGATCATGGAGGAGGTCTGGGAGACCAGCTGGCTTGGATCCACCAAGACCCTTGACACCCACGTCCTTGGCCTTCGCAAGAAGCTGGGTCCAGGCGCGATCGCAACCCTCCGCGGCGTCGGCTACCGCTTCGAGCTCCCATGAAACGTCGGCTCGTACTCGCGATCGCCGGCGTCGCCGCCGCCGCGGTGGCCATGTTCGCGCTTCCGCTGGCCGTGGTACTCGAGCGGAGCTACCGCGACGAAGCGCTGCTCACGCTCCAGCGCGACACGATCGCAGCGACCCGGGGGATAGACCTCAGTAGTGGGCCCGACCAGATCGAAGTGCCGCGCTTCAACGGCACGATCGGGATCTACAACAGGCGCGGCTCACTGATCGCCGGCGCAGGCCCGCGCGCCGCCGACCGCGCGACAAGGCGCGCGATCCAAGGCCACGAACCGACGGGCAGCACCCCCAACGGACAGCTCGTGGTCGCCGTGCCACTCCTCAACGGAGAGACAATCACCGGGGCTGTGCGCGCCCAGCGTACACAGGCCAGCGTCTCCGCCCGCGCGCACAGCGCCTGGCTCGCCCTCGCCGGGCTCGGCGCAGGCGTGTTCGCACTCGCGATCATCGCAGCGCTGGGGCTGGGCCGGAGACTGGCAAGACCACTCGAAGCGCTCGCCGCCGCCGCGCGACGGGTCGGCGAAGGCGACTTCGCCACCCGTGCGACGTCCACACGCATCACTGAGATCGACGATGTCGCCACCGCACTGAACAGCAGCTCACAACGCGTCGGTGAGCTCGTCGAGCGCGAACGCGCGTTCACCGCCGATGCGACACATCAGCTTCGCACCCCGCTCGCCGCACTCCGCATCGAACTCGAGAGCGAGGCGCTGAACCCCTCTGACCCACCCACCGCACTCGCAGCGGCTCTCGTCCAGGTCGACCGCCTGCAAAGCACAATCGAAACGCTGTTGCCGGTCGCCCGCCACGCGCCAGCCGGACGGCAGACCGTCGATCTCAATGACGCGATCCACGACCTAGAGGCGCGCTGGCACGGCCCCCTGGCAAAAGCCGGACGACCGCTCCGCACCGCCGTCGAACCAGCCCCCGCACGAGCAGCCATGTCTCCCGCGGTGCTCACCGAGATCATCGACGTCCTGATCGACAATGCACGCACTCACGGATCCGGCGCGATCAGCGTCACGGTCCGCGACCCCGCAGACGCGTTCGCGGTCGAGGTTCACGATCAAGGCCCGGGCTTCGGACCCAACCCTGACGAAGCCTTCCAGCGCGGCACAGGACACGGACACGGAATCGGACTGGCCCTCGCACGATCACTCGCCCACTCCCAAGGCGCCCGCCTACAGATCACCAACCCCGGGCCCGGCCCCACCGTGTCCCTGCTCATCGCGCCGGCTCCGGAGTGATCGCGGATTTCCGCCAACCTGGACGGACCCGCTTTCGACCCGCCGCAGGACCCGCCTCCCGCCGACCCTACCGCGATCCACATCGCTCCCAAGGCTCGAAAGGCGCGGACAGCCGGGTCTCGTCGCATAAGCCGATCGCCAACCGGACGCTTCCGAGCGTCCGCTCGGGGATCGCGGCGCCGGCGCCATGGCGTCTCAGCTACGAACGCTCACTGGACACCACGACCGTGCCGGGTAGTCGGCCAATTCGTCGAGGGCGCTTGCCGGCTTTGGTGGGACCGGCAGACTGATCCGGATGGACCCGCTCACGGATCCGCGCTCACTCGCCACCGAAGAGCTCAAGCTCCTTATCCAGCAGCTCATCAGTCGCGAGCAAGAGGTCTCCGACACTGGCCAGGCGCTCCGCGCGCAGATCGACACCCTGCGCGGGGAACTCGTTGACCGGCTTCGCAATGAAGGCACGGACGTCATCTTCGGCCCCGACACCCTCGGCCCCGGGACGTCCGGCGTTCGTGAGCCAATCACTCCCCGACCGCACCAAGGCGCTGACGGGATCGCGCTACCGGAGCCGCGGGACACGGATGTCGAGCCCGGCAGATGATCGCCTTTTGGATTCACCATCCGGTGGGTTCGCTGACCGGACCCGAGTGTCAGAAGGGAACGACCATCGGACGCTCGGGACGGAGCGGCGAGCAGACGTGCGGACGCGCGACGGACAGTGGCCTTCCGACCGGGCTTGGCGGTGGCGGCGTATTGTTGCCTTGATGATCGATCCGACACGCTACGGTCCGGGCGAGGGAGAGCGAATTGATGCCGGCGCGGGATCGGCGATCGTCCTGAAGGCGACCGGCGAGGCGACGGACGGATCCTTCTTCATGTCCGAGACCACCATTGCCCCCGGCTTTGCTGGGCCGCCGCCGCATAAGCACCGACAGCTGCATGACATGTTCTACGTCCTTGACGGCGTGTTGACGATGCGCCTCGGGGACGAGACCTACGAGGTTCCGGCGGGCAGCTTTGTCTGTGTGCCTCCGGGCATCGTGCATACGTTCACCAACCAGAGCGATTCGCCGGTGCGGTTTTTGAACATGAACACGCCATCGGGGTTTGAGCACTACATGCGCGAGTTGGGCGCCGCAGCCCAGAACGGTCCGCTCACCCCCGAGGTCATGGGGCCGATCGCCTCGCGGTATGACTTTGAGCCTGCCTGATCGGTCTATCGGCCGAGCGACAGCCGGGCTCGGCGGGCTCTAGGCCGGGCAGTTCGCCCCGAGCGTCCGTCGGGTTCGACTCCGGCCGGCGCCCAGCCGGCTCCGTCAGAGGGCACATCTGTCTCAGTGGCTGATCGACAACCGGGCGCTCTGGAGCCGACACCACCGCACGCTGGCGAGCGTCCGCAAGGGAAGGTCCAGCCGGCCGCGAGTGGGTACGCGGTCGCGCAGGACGGGTGCGTGGCGAGGCGTTGCTTGGTGTGGAGAGCGTGTGCTGATCAAACCGTTCTCCTCGCGCGATGGCGAATGTGCTGAAGTGCGATCGTGAGCCACCCAAACCCCGAGCAGGCGATTCTGGACAAGCTGGCCGCCCCGGTCGGCCGAGCCCGGTTTAGCGCGCCTGGCCTGAGTGGGTGGCAGGCGGGATTCATCGAGGGAGGCAACTGGTGTGAGGCCGATCTTGAGACGGTGCGGTTCGTCAAGTTCCGCGAGACGCCCCGGCGCCGTCTGTACTTCGTCACCTTCCAGGGCTCGATCCCGCAGCTCGGCCCCGAGCTCCGCGAGCTCTCGGAGCTCTACCCCGTTGAGCGCGACAGGGACGGCAACTGGACGGCCCGAGGAGGCGCGGGCGGCGGCGACGGCAGCGAGGGCATGTCGCGGGCTGAGCCGTGGGTGAACCTCGCCGGCGGAGGATGGCGGGAGATCGAACCTG
>JBAQGP010000149.1:0-5544 GCA_049287845.1 Solirubrobacteraceae bacterium
GGTGGCATCTGAGGGCATCCGGAGCAGCTTGCGCCGCCAAGGCCCTGGTGTCTATGGCGATCCGTAGGTAAGATGGTCAAAATGGCTGAGAATCGAAGGCGCAACGGCCGTAACTCCGAAGGTAGCGTGCTCCTTGACGCGGTCAACCTACGACTGGTCGCCGAGCTCCAGGACGACGCCCGCCTCAGCCTGGCCGAGCTGGGCCGCCGCGTCGGTCTCTCCTCGCCCGCGGTGGCCGAGCGCCTGGCCCGGCTCGAGCAGGAGGAGGTCATCCTCGGCTACCACGCGCAGCTCAACCCGCGGGCCCTGGGCTTCAGCCTCACCGCCGTGATCCGCATCCGCCCGGCGCCCCGGCAGCTGCACCAGGTGGGCGACCTGGCCCAGCGGACGCCCGAGGTCGTCGACTGCCGCCGCATCACCGGCGAGGACTGCTACATCATGACTGCGCACATCCGCTCGGTGGAGCACCTGGAGGAGGTCATCGACCGCTTCGCCGCCTACGGGCAGACGACCACGTCGATCGTCCAGTCAGCCCCCGTCGCAGCGCGCGGCATCGCGCTCGAGGAGCCCGGAACGACCTAGGGTGGCGCAATCCGGGGAGCGCCCCGCGCAGGTCTGCCGCGCAGGTCCGGCCGCTGCTGCGACGAAGCTTTGGTGCATGACCGACGCCTGGGTCTATCTGCTGCGTTGCCGCGACGATTCGCTCTATACCGGCTGGACGGTGGACCTCGAGCGCAGGCTGGCGCGACACCAGGCGGGGGTCGCGAGTCGCTACACGGCGAGCCGCCTGCCGGTGGAGCTCGAGCTGGCGATCCCGATGCCCGACCGCAGCGCCGCCCGGCGCGAGGAGGCGCGGATCAAGCGGCTGAGCCGGGCGGACAAGCTGGCCCTGCTGAACATCGCCGCCGCGTAGACTGCTCGCATGCCGCAGAGCCCCCGCGTATGCGTGATCGGCGCCGGAGTGAGCGGCCTCACGACGATCAAGGCACTGGGAGACTGGGGCGTCGACCACACGTGCTTTGAGGCGAGCGACGACGTCGGCGGCAACTGGTATTTCCGCAACCCCAACGGGCGCTCGTCGGCCTACCGCTCGCTGCACATCGACACGTCCAAGACGGCGATCAGCTTCAAGGACTTCCCGATGGACGAGCGCTATCCGGACTTCCCGCATCACACCCAGATCCACGGCTTCCTGCGCGAGTACGCCGATAGGTTCGGCCTGCGCGAGCGCATCCGCTTCAACACCGCCGTGGAGCGGGCTCAGCGTCTCCCCGACGGCGGGTGGGACATCGACGGCGAGCGCTTCGACGTGCTGCTCGTCTGCAACGGCCACCACTGGGACCCGTCCTATCCCGACTTCCCCGGCAGCTTCGACGGGCCCACCATCCACTCGCACCACTACATCGATCCGGCCGAACCGCTGGCCCTAGAGGGCAAGCGCGTGCTCGTGGTGGGGATCGGCAACAGCGGCGTTGACATCGTCTCGGAGCTGTCGCGCAAGGGCGTGGCCGAGCGCGTCTTCATCTCCACGCGCAGCGGCGCCTGGGTGATTCCCAAATACGTCCTCGGGCGTCCGGTGGACACGATCGTCAAGACCAACCCGAGGATCCCGCTCGGCCTCCAGCGCCGGGTGGCCCAGATGCTTCCCCGGCTCGTCTCGGGGCGGATGGAGGACTTCGGCCTGCCGCGCCCCAACCATCGGTTCCTGGAGGCTCATCCCACGGTCTCCAGCGAGCTCCTGCTCCGCCTCGGCTCGGGCGACGCGACCGCCAAGCCCGACGTCTCGGAGTTGCTCTCTGACCGCGTCCGGTTCGCTGATGGCAGCGTCGAAACGGTCGACGCGATCGTCTACGCCACCGGCTACAAGATCACCTTCCCGTTCCTGGACCCGGCGTTCCTCTCGGCCCCGGGCAACGTCATGCGCCTCTACAAGCGGATGTTCAAGCCGGGGCTGCCGGACCTGGGCTTCGTCGGCCTGGGACAGGCGATTCCCACCATCTTCCCCTTCGCCGAATGCCAGGCCAAACTCGTCGGTCGCTGGCTGGGCGGTGACTGGGCGCTGCCGAGCGTGCCGGAGATGCAGGCGGAGATCGCCCGCGATGAGCGGCGCTATGTGCGCCACTACTCCTCGCGCCCCCGCCACACGATGCAGCTCGACTACTACGTCTACGAGCACGACCTGCGCACCCGGGTCGTGCCCGAGGGCCAGAAGCGCGCCGCGGCGGCGGGCGGCGCGGCACGCCCGCAGCCGGTTCCCGCCTGACGGCCGCCTGCTAAAGGTGGGGGGATGCAATCCTTCAGAGGGGTACGCCCTGGCCGTCGGGCGGCACGGGCAGCCAGCACGGTCAGATCCGCCAATCTCGGTCGCGCGCTCCAGCACCCGGCCGACCGGACCGAGGACCGGCGGGGCCGGTTTGACCAGTTCGCGGAGCGCGCGTCGTTCCTGGCCAGCTCACCGCTGTTCTTCGCCGTGTGTACGACGCTCGTGGTCGCCTGGGCCGTAGGCCTGGCGGTCGGCGCCAGCGATCGCTTCGAGGCCGCGACCGCCGGGGGGATGTCGGCGGTCACGCTCATCCTCGTCGCCGTGCTCAAGAACTCAGAGCTGCGCACCGAGCGCGCCCTGCACACCAAGCTCGACGCGATCGCCAGCGCGCTCCTGGAGGAGCGTCGCGGTCACGTGGGCGACGCCGAGGAGCAGCTCGAGCGCTCCATCGGCGTGCACGACGAGATCTGATCGCCCCGTCTCCGCCGGCGGTCAGCCGAGCGTGAGCGTCTCCCCCCGCTCGGGCATCCGCAGGACGTCGGTGACCTGGTTGCCGGCAAAGGCCGCGCGCAACGCGTCGGCGCCCTGGGTGAAGTGCTTCCAGCCCTCGAAGTGCACGGGCACGACGAGGCGGGCGCCCAGGATCTTCGCCGCCTCGGCGGCACGGTCGCTGGACAGCGTCAGGTAGGCGCCGTCGAAGCGCTGGGCCAGCTGCACCGCGCCGGCGAACAGGACCGCCACGTCGATCGGTCCGGCGCGCTGGGCGACCTGGCGCACCACGTCGAGTGAGGCGTTGTCACCGGAGACGTAGATCGTGTCGGTGCCGGGCGCCGAGAGCACGAACCCGATCACCGGCCCGGTGATGTGGTCGGTGCCGTCAGGGCCGTGCTGGGCGGGAACGGCGGTGACGGTCACCGCGGCCCCGTCTCCGGGGGCGTCGAGCTCGACCGAGGACCACGGCTCGAGCCCGATGGCGTTGCCGCCCAGCCGATCCGCGCCGGCGGCGGTCGTGAGCACGCGGCCGGCGCGAGGCAGGAACTCCCGTCCGCCCGGGTCAAGGTTGTCCGGGTGATGGTCGTGGGACAGCAGCACCACGTCGATGTCACCCACGGCGTCGGGCTCCACCGCGGGGCCGGTGAGCTTGGTCAGGTAGTCGTAGTCGCCGGGGGGCGAGAACGCGGGGTCGGTCAGCCAGCGCAGCGACGCGTGCTCGAACACGGAGGTGGGTCCCCCGACGAGGGTGAAGTCGTTCATCGCTGCAGAACGTACCAACGCCCCGCGCCGTGCGTGCGGGTCTATACGGACTTCAGCGCCGCGGTCACCGCGCGCGTCGTGCGCGCCACGTCGCCGGTGGCGAGCAGGTCGAGCAGGGCGCCGCGCAGAATCGCGAGCACGACCGTGCGGCGCGTCTCTCCGGCGGCGCTCTCGCGCTCGCCGGGCGCCTGGGTCTCGGCCAGCAGGGTGAGCCAGTCCGCCACGGTGCTCGAGGCAAACCCGGCCCACGGGCCATCGGGCTCGACCAGCGACCGGGCGTAGCTCTCGGTCCACAGGGTGAGCAGGCCCCGGTGCTCGTCGGCGGTCAGCCAACGCCAGACCTCCAGGCCGATCCGTGTGAGGTCCACGCCGTCGCCAAGCCGCACGCGCTGCACATGGGCCATCTCGTCGGCGCGCGCGCGGGCCAGCAGCGCACGGACCAGACCGTCCTTGGAGCCGAACAGGAACAGGAGTACCCGGGGAGAGGAGCCGATCTCGGTTGCCAGCGGCCGCAGCGACATCGCGGACAGGCCGTGCTCGGTCACGTAGCGGTAGGCGCGGTCGAGCAGTTCATCGCGGCGAGCTGACGACACGGGTGCCGTTTCGGACATGATGCGGTAGTCTACTGACACGACTGTTTCAGTAGGGGAAAGCGAGGTCCGAGGCGATGGCATTCCAACAGGGGACGGTGACGATCCGGGAGCTGGGCCACCCCGGCGACCTCGGGTGGGTGGTGATGGCCAACGGCGAGCTCTACGTGCAGGAGTTCGGATGGGACACGAGCTTCGAGACGCTGTGCGTGCGGATCGTGGCCGACTATGCGGCCCAGGCCGGGGCCCCGGGCACCGCTGCCTGGATCGCCGAGCTGGACGGGGCGCGTGTCGGCTGCGTGCTCGTCGTCGCCGGTGACGAGCCCGGGCTGGCCAGACTGCGGCTCCTGCTGGTGGATGAGCGCGCCCGGGGACGCCGGCTTGGATACCGGCTCGTCGCCATCGCGCTGCAGTTCGGCGCCGCAGCCGGGTACGAGCGGATGCAGCTGTGGACCAACCACCCCCTCGCGGCCGCCCGCCACGTGTATCTCGAGCACGGGTTCTCGCTGGTGCGCGAGGAGCCTCATCACAGCTTTGGCGTCGACCTGGTGGGACAGACCTATGAGCTGGATCTGTGCGCCGGCGTGTCGGATGGCGATGGCCCGGGCCGCGCTCAGCCGATCGACACCAGGTGATAGGTGGCCCCGCCGTCGCTGGAGTAGTACAACCGTTCGCCGGCGGGGGTGGGGCTCCCGGTGTATCCGATGGCCACGCCGTGTGTCGCATCGGTGAAGCCCAGGTATTGCCACACCGCCACCTGCTGCACGCCCGTGGTCTGGCTGAAGTGGGCGCCCGCGTCGGTGGTGCGGTACAGCTTGCCGGCGCCGAGCATCGCGGTGTTCGCCGACGCGGCGGCAAACACCGCCGAGTTGGGCGCGCCCGGCTGGGCTGGCACGGGCGTGAAGTGAGCCCCGGCGTCGGCGGAACGCCACGTGGCGCTGGCTGTGCCGGTGGCGCAGTGAGCCCAGACGACCCCCGCCGTTGGCTCCTGGAAGGCGCAGGGCAGGCCCTGGGAAGGCGACGCGTGCTGCGTGAAGCTGACCCCCGCGTTGTGCGAGATCTCGAGTGTGGCGCCGCCGCCGGATCCGACCAGCACATCCTGGGCGTGGGCCCACAGGCCCGCGTAGGCGCTCCCGGCGCCGGTCAGCGTCGTCCAGGCGTCGCTGCCCAGTGCGGCGCGCTCGAGCCGTCCGGCGCCCTTGTGGCCGTAGCGGACCAGCGCATAGGCAAAACCGCGCGCGATGGCCATCTCGGTCACTGCGCCGCCCAGCCGGGTCTGGCGCCAGGTCGCGCCCCCGTCATGGGTCACCCAGAGCTGGCTGTCGTAGGCGAAGCCGTCCGCGGCGTTGGCGAAGCGCAGCTGTGACACCTGCGTCGTGCGCGGCGCGGGGGTGCCGACGAAGCTGTGACCGCCGTCGTCGGTGCGCAGGATCGACG
>JBAQGP010000150.1:0-2138 GCA_049287845.1 Solirubrobacteraceae bacterium
GCGCTGAGGGTTGCGGCGGTGGCCCCCTGGCTGCTCGCCGACTGCGGGCTGGAGGCCGAATCAGACCCGGCGCCGGCCGCCGGGCGCGAGGGCACCGTGACGTCGATGTAGTCGGCGCCGGCCGACCCGGAGTCGGCGAGCACGGCCGCGGCGGCGGCCCATTTGGCACCCAGATGGTCGCCGCTGCCGAAGTACACCTTGGGGCCGTTACGCAACTGTGCCTCAAGGCCCCGTGCGCCACTGTCCGAGGCCTGACTCACCTTGTACAGGAGCTGGTACGGCGCCGCGGCCAGCAGGCGGACGACCTGGAGCGTGGAGCCCGTCGCGTGCGTGCCTCCGGGCGACACCGGCAGCGAGATCGTGGGCAGGGACGCGGGGCCCGAGACGCCCCGCAGGATCGCTCCGTCCGAGGCCACGGGGACGCGGATTCCCGCGGCGGAGATAGTCGCCACGGGCACCTCCTCCACGACGTCGATCCGCATCCGATGCGGGAAGCCGGTGGAGACGTGAAGCTGCTTGACCACCGGGTACGGGGCCACCGCCGTCCGCAGCGCTGACATCTTCACGTCAAGCGTCGTCATGTTCCGCGCCGCCAGGGTGAGCGCCGACCGGATCTGGTGGGCCTCCCGACCGCTGAGCCCGACGATGCTCACGCGCTGGACGGCAACCAGCGACGAGTTGCGCAGCCACATCCACGCTCCTCCGGCCAAGGCCAGCAGGGCGAGCACGGCCGCGAGGGCGCGGAGCCCCGGACGGGGCAGGCGACGCATCAGCCGGCGGCGTCTCACCCGGATCGGCGCCGACCGTGTGCGGGTCCCGCTCATGGCCCAGCCCAGTCAGCCGGGAACGACACCGGTCCCAGCGTCTGGACTTCAGGCTCGAGCTCGACCCCGAAGCGCTCCCGCACCAAGCGCTGCCCCTCCGCCATCAGTGCCACCACATCGGCAGTGGTGGCGTCCCCGAGGTTCTCCACGAAGTTGGCGTGCTTGGCCGAGAACGCCGCTCCGCCCAGCCGCAGCCCGCGGGCCCCCGCCGCCTCGAGGAGCTGGCCCGCGGTGCGCCCCTCCGCTTCCGCGGCCGACGGGTTCTTGAAGGTGGAGCCGAACGTCTTGATCCCGGATGGCTGGGCGGCACGGCGCTTGGAGCGCATCTCGCCGAGGGTGCGCTTGACCTCCTCGGATGCCAGCGGGGCCAGCGCGAACGCGGCGCGCGCCACCACCTCGCCGGGGCGCAGACCTGAGCGCCGGTAGGCGAACCCGAGCTCGTCGGGAGTCCGCCGGGCGGTGCCCGAGGCGCTGGTGACGTCGACCCACGCGAGCGCCCGCGCCAGCTCTCCGCCGTACGCGTTGGCGTTCATGCGCACCGCGCCGCCGACTGTGCCCGGGATGTTCACTCCAAACTCGATCCCGCTGAGACCGGCGCGGGCGGCCTGAGCGGACACCGCGGGCAGACGCGCGCCGCCCCCGCAGTCGATGCGCGTCCCATCCACAGTGATCTCGGTGAGCTTCTGGTCAAGTTTCAAGACGAGTCCGCGGACGCCCGCGTCCGCTATCAGGAGGTTCGACCCCGAGCCCACGACCCCTACTTCCACGCCCTCTCCGGCGGCCCACGCCAGGACTCGCTCAAGCTCGGCGACAGTGCCCGGTCGCGCGAACAACTCGGCCGGTCCGCCGGTGCGGATCGTGGTCAGCCGCGAGAGCGGGTAGTCGCGCGTGATGCCCGCCGGAACGCCACTGCTCATCGTGCCAGGCTAGATGGGCGTTCAGACGACGAGCGAGCGTCCCAGGGCGTCGATGTTCCCCGCGCCCATCATCAGGCAGAGGTCACCGGAGCGCAGCAGCGCGCCCAGATAGGCCCGGGCGGCGTCGAAGTCCGGCATCCACGCGACCGATCGGCCGGCGGCGGCATCGGCCACCTGGGCCGCCACGAGGTGGCCAGTCACCCCCGGGAAGTCCTCGGCGCGCTCCCGCGCCGGGTAGATGTCCAGGACGACGATCACGTCGGCGACCGCCAGGGCGACCCCGAATTCCCGCACGAGGGCACGCGTGCGCGAGTACAGGTGGGGCTGGAACACGGCCACCAGCCGCCGGGCACCCAGCGTGCGGGCCGCGGCGATCGCCGTGGCCACCTCGGTGGGA
>JBAQGP010000151.1:0-1849 GCA_049287845.1 Solirubrobacteraceae bacterium
ATCGCCGCCCGCGCCCGGTCGGCCGCCGCGACGGCCTCCTCGGCGTCGCAGGCGGGCAGCAGCCAGGCGAACTCCTCGCCGCCGACGCGGGCCAGCACCTCCCCGGCACGGACCGTCAGCTCGAGGCGGCGCGCCACCTCGATGAGCACCGCGTCCCCAACCGGATGACCGAAGCCGTCGTTGACCTGCTTGAACAGGTCGAGGTCGAGCAGGACGAGGGCGAGCTGCTGGCCGTCGGCGGAGCGACGCGCCGCCTCGCGGACCAGCGCCTCCTGGAGCACGTGGCGGTTCGCCAGCTGGGTGAGGCTGTCGGTGCGGGCCAGGCGCTCGAGCTCGCGCTGCTGGCGCTTCTGGACGCTCACGTCGCGCAGCGTGCTGACAAAGCCGATGGCGCGGCCGTCCTCCTCGCGCGCCGGCCGCGCGGTGATCTCGGCCTCGAAGCGCTCCCCATCGGCGCGCATCAGGGTGAGCTCGTGGGTGCCACCGTTGTGGCCCACGACATCGTTCAGGATCGCGACGATGGCGGTGCGTTCCTCGGGCGGCCAGAACGGATACGGGGGCCGGGCGCCGATCAACTGCGAGGCGGAGAACCCGGTGAGCACGCAGAGCGCCTCGTTGATGGCCTTGATCTCGCCGTCCATGGTGAGTGCGTAGCCCTCACCCATGGCGCTGATGATCGCGGTGGCGTGGTCGCGCTCCGCGCGAGCCTCGGCCTCGGCCTCCTGGAGGCGGCGCTGCGCGTCCTTGCGCGCGCTGATGTCCTCCACCTGCACGATGAAGTGGCCCACGGCGCCGGCCGCGTCGCGCACCAGCGATACCGACACCTCGGCCCAGATCTCCGTCACGTCGCGCCGGACATAGCGCTTCTCGAACTGGTAGTCGGGGATCTCGCCCGCCACCAGCCGCGCGATCAGCTCCTGGTCGGCATCGACGTCGGCCGGATGGGTGATCTCCTGGAAGGGACGCTGGGTCAGCTCGTCCTCGGGCCAGCCGGTGATCACGCACAGGGCCCGGTTGACCTTCAGCCAGCGGCCATCGGGCGCGATCAGCGCCATCCCGATCGGCGCGTGCCAGAAGGCGGTCTCGAACAGGTCCTGGGCCGGGGCGTCAGTGAGCTCGCGCTCCTGCCAAGGCGCCGCGTGACCCCTCGATGCGTCCGTGCAATCCATGCTCGATAGTTGTCGGCGTGCGCCAACGTGAGCTTAAGCGAGTTTTATATGGATTTTGCTAGGAATTAGCCGCGCGATTTTGACCCACGGGCGCTGGCTGCGATGATCGACCGCGCATGGCGCCGGTCCCCCCGATCCCGCCCCATCTGACCACCGTCACCCCGCGTCTCGTGGTGTCGGACGGCGCGGCCGCGATCGACTTCTACACGAGCGCGTTCGGCGCCGAGCCCGTGGGCGAGCGCCACACAATGCCCGACGGCGCCCTCATTCACGCCGAGGTGCGCATCGGCAACGCCATCGTGATGCTGACGCAGGAGAGCGGCGACGGGTCGGCCGATGCCGACCGCCCGGTCAACGTGATCCTGGCCACCTACTGGGAGGACGTCGACGGCGTCTGGGAGCGTGCGCTCACCGCTGGGGCCGAGGTGATCTACCCGCTGGCCGACCAGTTCTACGGCGAGCGCGGCGGCCGGCTCCGCGACCCCTTCGGCCACCAGTGGATGCTCAGCCGCGTGACCGAGGTCCTGTCGGCGGACGAGATCGCCCGGCGGGGCGCCGCGCTCGCGTAGTCAGCGGTCGATGCCGGGGGGCTCGAGGCCCGCCAGCCAGCTTCCGGTGTCCCCGGGCCGTGTGTCCGAGCCCACGTCCTCGCCGTCGTCCGCGACCGGGTCGAAGGGCTC
>JBAQGP010000152.1:0-5041 GCA_049287845.1 Solirubrobacteraceae bacterium
GGTGGAGCCAGTAGCCGAGCTCGAGCCCATCACGAGCGATCCGACGGTGCAGGCCACACCCGCCGACCACACCGCCATCCAGGAAGATGCCGAGCACCACATCGCCGCCGTCGCGCCAGTCACGCTCAAACCCAACCAGCATCGCCCGGCGCTCCTGGGGCGTCAACGGCTCCTCAGCAACCCAAGCCATCCACGGTCGCAGGTGCTCGCTGCTTTCGGCGATTGCGGCGGACAACGCGTCGGCATCCTCGGGCAGCCATCGGCGTAGAAGCAGCCCATCAGGGCCGACCAGCCGCCCCGGCAGGATGCGCTCGCTTTTTGCCATCCGCTCAACCGCGGCCACCGGTGCGTTCAGCGTTCCCGGCTGAGACGTCCTCGTGCGACCGGCCGGGGGCGATCGCGACCCCGGATGCACGGTCGTCGTATCAGGGGGGGCACCGTGTGAGCGAGTGTCATACCACTGCTCTGGCTCGCCGAGGGGCCCCGTGACCTAAGTCGGACGCATGCCTCCGAACCCGCGAGAGCTCCTTGACCGAAGATACCAGGTGTAGTAGCATCGGTCACGATGAGTGAGCGGCAAGCCCAACTGGTTCATGTCCGGCTGCCGGCCAGCTTGCACGCTCAGGTCAAGCGGGTGGCCGAGGATGAAGGGGTCACGCTCAATACGTTTCTCGTCGCGCTCATCGCACGTGGTACGGCGGAGTTCGCCATCCATCCCGCCGATCAGCCCGAAAACGCTACGCCGGCGCAAACGGAGGTGCGAATGATTCTCGTCAATCCGCGTACCAAAGCGGCACACGACTCCGAATGCACGGGGATACATGGTGCGTCTACCGGGAGCAGACCCGTCGACTTGGACGATTACCTCAAAATCCCGGTAGGGGAACCCCTTCCCGACGGAACGCACGGCGTTAGCTGTTGCGTACCTCCTCTGCCACCCGGTGTACCGCGCTCGAGTCGTAAGCGGCGCAGCTAGTACTACGCCGTCCGTCGACGTCCGTAGAAGGTTCGATTTATGAGACGGCGCGCCGCCGGCGTCAAACTCGTGAACTGACGCTCCGAGGCGTCCGCTAGTCGATCGGCATCTGCGACGGGGCCCAGACGACCCCGCCGAGGCGTCTCACCGTGTTGGTCGGCGGTCTTCTCGCCCCCAGGTGGCCCGGTCCGGGCGAGGCAGGTAGTGACCTGTTTGGGCGGTGTAAGGTGGTGATTTACCGCCGGGTCGAAGCGGCGAGAAATTCGATCAGCGCCTGCGCGAGCTCGTCAGGCGCCTGTTCTGCCTGGTGGTGTCCGGAGTGTATTGGCAGCCTGCGTAGGCCCCCGGCCGTCCATGGCCGCCAGATCTCCTCGGGGTCACCATGGATGTCGATGTCGTCCTCGGTCGCGGTCAGCAGCAGCATCGGGCAGGCGACTTGACGACCGGCGGCCCGGTCGGCTTCCTCATGCACACGATCGATGCTCAAACCCGCCCGGTAGTCCTCGCACATGCCGTGCACGACGGCTGGATCACGGAACGCCGCCCACACGTCGGCGTGATTGTCCTGGCCCATCTCGGCCGCTCGAGGAGTGCGATACCAGGCGGCGGGATCGAGGTTGATGACCCGCTCGGCCGGCTTTTCGGTCTGCGCGAAGAACCACCAGTGCCACCAGGTACGTACGAACGCCTCGTTGAGGCGCTCAAGATGCTCCACGACCGGCAGACCATCCATCACCACGAGCCGCGCAACGACTTGCGGATAATCCATGGCGGCACGAAACGCAACGAGCGAGCCGCGGTCATGGCCCACCACGGCGAACTGCTCGTGACCGAGGTGGCGCATGAGCGCGACGACGTCATCGGCCATCGCCCGCTTTGAGGACTGAGCGTGTTCCGGCAGGTCAGGAGGAAGCGTCGACCGCCCATAGCCGCGCAGGTCAGGACACACGACGAAGAACGAGCGTGCGAGCAGCGGCGCCACCCGATGCCAGGTCGTATGTGTGCGCGGATGGCCGTGCAGCAGCACCACCGGCGTCCCCTGACCGCCGTGCCTCACGCGCAGGGTCGCGTCTCCCACGTCGACGTAGTCAAGCGTGAAGCGTTCGAACACGAGAAGCTCCTACCCCGTGTGTGCGGTAAGCAGCACCCGCTTTCGGTGAGCGCTGACCGGCGCCCGAACCGTTCGATGGTGCATTGTCTATCGCTCAGCCTCAGGCGTCAGGGGGTTCTGGGCCCAGAAGAGTCGCGCCGGGATTCCCGATGGGCTCAAGCCGCAGCGACAGGGGATCGTCCCCACGGCCGCTGACCGTGATGTCCAGGTCGGCGTGGCGAACTGCCGCTGCCCATGGGCCGCCGGGAACGGTCAGCATCAACACGGTGCGGGGCGCGCCGTCGATGATCATCTCCGGCTCTGAGCGCTGAGCGGCCAGCACCGCCCCGCGGCTCTGCCGGGCCCGCGCTCTCAGAAAGAGGGTGATCGCGGCCTGGGACGCCTCAGGCCATCGATCGGAGTGCGTGTCGCGGCTAACCCAGCGTTCCAGCGCATCGCGCGCACTCTCAAGCGCCGCCGGACGATGGGGCCTGCGTGAGGTCATGACCGCCATCGACGTCGTGTCGCCCTGCAGCGGCTTCGCGTCGGCTGCGTCGAAGTGCTCGACCGTGATCTGGGTGAGCAGATCGCCGTCTGATCCGCTGCCGGCCAAGCGTGCGGGCCACCCCTCGACCGCGTAGATCGGGAAATCGGCGGCGCGCAGCGTCAAGCTGTCAGAGAGCCACCGTTGCTTGCGCAGTTCTGCACGTTCTCGGGCCAGCCGGGCCTCGCGTTCCGCGTCGGTCTCCGCCGCCGGGGCGGTGGAGCTCATGGCGAAGAAGCTGCCCTCTCGTTCCTCATGCCCGCACACCCGGCAGGAGACGATCGGGCTGGCGACGTGGGTGCCGTCGACTTTGCTGCCGCGACCGCCGCGCCACTGCTCCCACGGCGTGTACTCATCCCAGTCAAGCGCTCCGCACGCCGGGCAGGACTCCTGCGCGTCGGTGACGCGGACGCTTGGGTAGTCCGCGGCCCACGGCCGCCGTACCGGACGCCCGCAAGCGTCCCGGCAGCACACGATCGCCTCATAGCCGTCGTGGGGCTGATCAATCACCGCGACGTACGCGCCGCCACCGATCTGAGCAGGCACTCGGCGACCGCGGTCATCAATGGCCTCGACGCTGACCGCACCCGGCGGCAACAACCCGCCGACGACCGAGCGGTCCTCATCCACCCACGACTTCGCCGGCGCAAAGCGGTCCTCGTCGCGAAGGTAGGCGCCGCCGCCGTCCGTGTTCACGTCGTGCGTGACGAGCAGGCCGTATTCGGCGCGGACCACTCCCGCGCCAGCCGGCATCGACACCAAGACCTCACGCATCACCGGCAGTCTTGCACCCCAGCCGCGGTACCCGGCGTGCCTACGTCTCGGTCCCAGCGCGCGCCCGAGAGCTGCCGGTTTACTCGAACACCAGCCAGCCCGAGATCGTCCAGTGTCCGTTGGACGTTCCGAATTGAGACGGTCGCTTGCCGCGCCGAGCGCCGCGTGGCGCTCAGTCCGCTGGTCGTTCATCCGTATTGGAGCTCGACTGGCCCTGGCTGACTGAACATTTCTGTCCGCGCCTCACGCCGGTTGGGAACGAAGCTGGCGTAGTCTGAGGCGATGCCGTTCATCGGTCCCGAGGCGATGATCGAGGTCGCGCCGCTCGCCGGATGGTGCGGACGCTTCTTTCACTCGACCAACATGACATTCGGCCACTGGGAGATCGCTGCGGACGCCACCGATCTACACCACCATCACCACGAGCAGGAGGAGGTCTGGAACGTGGTCAGCGGCGCGATCCTTCTCGTCATCGACGGGACCGAGCGACGCTTGGAGGCAGGCGACGCCGCGGCAGTCCCGTCAAACGTCTCGCATGCCGCGCGCGTCATTGGCGCCTGTCGCGCCATCGTCGTTGACTACCCGTTACGGCTGGAGCTGCCGACGTCGCACCGCGGCTAACTGCGCCTGCACCGCCCAGCCGGTCCTGCGCACAGTCTCGATCACCTGGTTGCGCTCCCCGGTCTCGCTGCCGCCGACGGTCACCGCCAGCAGCAAGTTCGTGGCCACGTCGCGCACAGGCACTGAGACGGTCATGCCGACGCCGGACGCCCCGGCCCCGGAGGTCGGGAGTGTGCGTTCGTCGATCCGCAGCGGACGCTCGCGACTGGCCGCGATGGGATTGGTCCCTGCTTTGGGAAACGTCATGGCGGGGCGTAGGCTTTGCTCATGCCGAGTGACTTGACTGTCTGTGAGCGAGTGGTGCTTCTCACCTTAAACGGGCATGCGCTTAAGGCGGGGGAAGCGGTCAAGCTCGTTGTCCGCGGGCGGCCGGGCGAGCCGCGCAGTCGCGGCCAAGTACTCCGTGCGCTTCGCAGGCGAGGCCTGCGGACGGCTCGGTAGCACCTACGAAGCCGTCGAACAAGCCCACTTCGGTGCGGTGGAGGCGGTGGAGGAAAGCGCCCCGGTCGCGAGCTGGACGATGTGGACCGACCGACGCACCGGCCCCGCGGCGTGCGCCCCCTCCTCAGCTCGTCACAGTGCTCACTGAGAAACGTCGAGAAGCCCCTTATAACCCAGGATCAGTGCCACCTGATCCGCCCAGCCACAGCGCCGCCCCGTTCAGCCGCCCAGCACCTTATAGATGTAGAAGCGACTCTTGTGCTTGGTGTTGACGCACTCGTTGGTGAACGGGAACTTCGACACGCTGCCGATGTAATGGCACTTGAAGCCCGCGTTATTCATCGTGACCGCCTTGTAGGCAGCCGCGCACGTGAGGCCCGAGACCCGCAGGCCGATGTGGCGGTAATGCACATCACCTCGACAGGCGGTTCCCCTCGAGCTCGCCAGACCCAACGAGGCAGCGATGAGCATCGTCGCGGCGACGAGCGCTATAACCAACTTCTTCATGATCGCCCCTTTCGTGAAGGCAGTCGACCGGCTGGTTCGCACCCGGCCGGTGCCGGCGCGCGCCCGGGTGCGGGCCGCGGCCTAACCC
>JBAQGP010000153.1:0-4351 GCA_049287845.1 Solirubrobacteraceae bacterium
GATCGGGGCCACCGCGGCCGCGAGCGGGCCGGCGCCGGGAATCGCCGTCGCGGGTCCTGAGCCGCCCGTGGCGCTCAGCGTGAGAGTGCCCGAGCCGGTGGCGGTGAGCGGGTTGCGCGCGGCCAGCGGGTAGTCGGGGCCGGTGTGCTCGACGCCGTCCTGGTCGACCCACTGGAACACCGGACCCGCCTTGCGCGTCGGCTCGTCCTTGAGATAGCGGTCCAGCCAATCGACCGTGTCGGTGGTGATCAGCGACGTCTTGCCGGGGTTCGTAAGGCAGATGCCGTGGCCGCCACAGAACCAGAGCATCTTCACGGGAACCCCGTGCCGCCGCAGCATCTCGTAGTTGGTGACGGCCTCCTGGAGGGTGAACAGATTGTCAGCGGTCCCCTGGATGAGCAGCGTCGGGGCCTTGATCCTGGCGACAAGGTTCCCGGGCCCGCGGCTCTGGTAGAAGCCCCGCTCGCCCGGCGTCAAGGGCATTCCGGCCGCCTGCGCCTGGTAGGACTGGCCGATCAGCGGGTCCAGGCGCCCCACGGCGCGCCCGGCGAGATAGAGCAGTCCGGCCCAGCCCAGCTTGCCGGTGTTGTTCTTGTCGAGGCTGGTGACCAGGGAGTGCCAGGCGATGTCGGGCACGATCGCGTCGATGCGATGGTCGATGGCCGCGGCCACGAGCTGGATGCCGCCGCCGTAGGAGCCGCCGGCCATTCCGACCCGCGGATCGCCGCGACGGTCGAGCAGAGCCTGGGGCTGGCGAGCAAGCCAGGAGATGAGCGACGACACGTCGCGGCCCTCGAACCGGGGGCTGTCGACCTCCACCGTGCCCTGGGAGGTGCCGAAGCCCCGCGGGTCCCACGTCACCACGTTGAAGCCGGCTCGTCGCAGCGTCCCCACCCCGACGGTCCCGAGGCTCGGCGCCGTGGAGTCGTTGGCGTGGGTATCGCCGGGCGAGCCCCAGCCGGGGCCCATGAGCACGGTCGGCGCACGGTGCCCGTGGCGCAGCCCGACCGCGGTGAAGAAGTTCACGTGGAGCCTCGTGCCGTCAAATGAGCGCACGCGGAGGCTGCGCGCGCCGGCGCCCGCCGGCAGGGCACAGACGAGCGCCATCGCGCTGCACACGATCGCCAAAGTCACACGACGGCTCATACCTGCCACCTCTCCTCGGACCTGCCGCGCGGGCTCGTCGCGGCGACGCCCAAGAATAGTCCCGCCAGCCGGCGCGGACGTAGTCGGCCGGGGCGGACGTGGTCGGCCCGGGCGGGCATGCTCAGCCGGGGCGGGCGCGGTTGGCCAGGGCCAGGCCGCCGGCTTCGCCCCAGGCGCCGCGCGCGTGAAACGCGGGCACGAGCTCGGACGTGACCACGCCGCCCTGATCGGTGAGCTCGTCGATGATGGAGAACCACGCACCGATGCACTCGGGCGTGTCGATCACGATCGTCGTCGCCGGAACGTGGCGGCGCAGCGACAGCAGCCGGTCTCCCTGCGGCGCCCGATCACCGTGGTAGCCCCAGATCCCGTGCAGCACGGTCGCGCCCCCGGCCCCGGCCGCGCGCAGCCGGCGCACGATCTCGACGAACAGCGGGCGGCCGGCGTGGAGGGTGTCGTGGTCGGCATGGACCATGAGCTTGACCCAGGTCGTGAGCCCGGCGTCGTCGGTGCCCGCCACGTCATGGGGCTCGGCGAGCCGGTGGCCGTCCACCTTGCAGATCCGCACCCGCTCCAGCGTGAGCAGGGGCCGGTCAAGCAGCCCGGCCACCTCGGGCAGGACCGGACTGAGCTGCGCCCCCGACCCGACGGCGATGATCATCAGCGGCACCTGGGCGTTGGCGGCGAGGAAGCGGGCTCGCTCGCGGACACCATGGGCGGTCCCGTCGACGCCCAGCAACACGGTGGCGCTGAGCAGGCCGCGACGGCGCAGCAGATCGACCACGGCCGTGAAGGCGGGACGGCGCCCCACCCGTTCGTGGCGCCCGCAGTAGACGGTGAGCTTGGACGCCTCGGGTAACTCCCGGGGGTCAGAGACGGTCCCCACCCGCCCGCTGAGCAGGCGGGCACGCTCGAGCGTCAGCAGCCCGTGGTACGCCGCGGCGCCGATCTCGGGCAGAGCCGCCTCGATCCGCGATCGTGCGTCCACCGCGGCCAGCACCATCGGCAGATCCTCGGACAGGCTGAGCAGCCGATCGGTCTGGAGCACCTGGTGGCGGCCGAAGCCCTCGGCGCCGCGCAGCAGGATGCTCGTCGCCAGGCGGTGACGCTCACAGATGGACAGGAGGGCATCGCTCAGAAACCCGCCACCGGACCGGTCGCGCTCCGCGAAGTACGCCGTGAGCTTGAGACAGTCCTCGTTCACAGCGCCGCCCCGACGACGTGACCGAGCGCCACCGCGGCAAAGCCGATGACCAGGGAGGCCAGCAGGTTGGCCAGGGCGACCCCGAGCTGATCGTCCTGCGCCAGGCGGTGGCTCTCCAGCACCCACGTCGACAGCGTCGTGTAGGAGCCGAGCGTCGCCGTCCCGGCGAGGATGAGCGCGTTCCCCGTGAGGGCCGCGCCGGCCACGCCGCCCAGCAGCGCCGCCCCCGAGATGTTGACGACGAACGTCCCCCACGGGAACGACGCTCCGCCTCCCGCGCGCTCGCCCACGAGCCCATCCACGATGAAGCGGGCGATCGAGCCGGTGCCGCCGAGCAGCGCCACCAGTGCCCACGTCCCCGCCGTCACAGGACGGTCCGCACGCGCCGCACCAGCCCGGTGGCCAGGGTGACGGCGGCGAAGCTCGCCACCAGTGTCGCCCCGGCATAGGCCACCGCCAGCGCCCACTCGTGCGCGCGCACCATCTTGTAGAGCTCCAGCTGGACGGTGGAGAACGTGGTCAGCGCGCCGCACAGCCCGGTGCCCAGGAACGGCCGCTTGTAGGCCGAGGTGGGAAGGCGCTCGGCCAGCCGCGTGACGAAGTAGCCGAGCAGGAACGCGCCGACGACGTTGACGGTGAAGATCGCCCACGGCCACGCGCGCGCGCTGTCTCGGAACGCCTGAGCGAGCGCCGTCCGCGCCAGGGCGCCGACGATCCCGCCGCAGAAGATCGCGGCCAGCTCGCGGCGGTCGTGCGTGGGGAGCATGGGAGATAGCGTATGGCGATGCCCGACTTCCGCAGCAAGCTCGACCACTGCGTGATCCATGTCACCGACTGGAAGCGCTCCAACGCCTTCTACCGAGACGTGCTAGGCGCGGCGCTCATCGATCGCGGCAACGACACGTGGGCCTATCGGTTCGGCACCGAGCAGCTCAACGTTCACGGCCCGGGCGTGCAGGCGGAGCCACTGGCGCGCGTGCCTGTCGCGCCCGGCAACAGCGATCTCTGCTTCGAATGGGAGGGGCCCATCGACGGCGCTGTGAAGCACCTGCGCGACCAGGCGGTCGAGATCGAGCAGGGGCCGGTCACCCGCAACGGAGCCGGAGGAGCGGGTCAAAGCGTGTACTTCCGGGACCCCGATGGCAGCCTCATGGAGTTCATCTCGTACGCGTCGTGAGCGCCGGCGCCGCACAGTCGCTCCTGGGCGCTGACCGTCCGGTCACACGTCCGCCCCGGTGGGCAATAGACAAGCGTGGCCGTTGACAGCATGGATCTGACCCACGCGACGGACGACGAGCTGCTCGGCGCGATCGCCTCGCGCGACGCCGAGGCGTTCACCGTCTTCTATCGCCGGCACCTCCCGGTCGCCCTGGCGTATCTGATGCGTGAGACCCGCGATGCCGAGCTGGCCGCCGACCTCGCCGCCGAGGTGTTCGCCGCCGTGCTGCTGACGGCGCACCGCTACCTCGATCACGGCATCACCGCAACACCCTGGGTGATCGGGATCGCGCGCAACAAGCTGCTCATGAGCCTGCGCCGGGGCCGCGTCGAGGCCAAAGCGAGGAAGCGGCTGGGCTTCGAGCCCGTGGCGCTGGAAGACACCGACCTGGAGCGGGTCGTCGCGGTGGCCGACGACGGCCAGGGCCCGTTGCGGGCCCTCGTGAACGAACTGCCCGACGACGAGCGGCGCGCGGTGCTGTCACGCGTGGTCCACGAGCGCAGCTACAGCGACATCGCCTCCGAGCTCAGCTGCTCGGAGATGGTGGTCCGCAAGCGGGTCAGTCGCGGGCTGTCGCGCCTACGCGACCGATTGGGAGGGAGTTGAGCCATGGCGGACTATCTGGACACGGTGGGGAGCCAACTGGCGCAGCTCACCGCACAAGGGGTGGACCGAGGCGCCGGCCCGACCCTGGTCCGCGAGTCCCAGCGTCACGGCGGCCAGAGCGACGACGAGCTCCCGGGGCGCGGCCGCTTGCGCCGGTCCGGCGGCCCGCCCAGCCC
>JBAQGP010000154.1:0-1669 GCA_049287845.1 Solirubrobacteraceae bacterium
CCTACGACGAGTCGACCGGGCTGTTCGTGCCCCGCTCGCGGCCGGCCCCGGCGCGCGCCCCCGCCACCACCATCGCGGCGCTGGCGCCGCTCGCGCTCCCCGACCTCCCTGAGAGCATCGGGCGGCGCCTGGTGGAGGAGCACCTGCTCGATCCGGGGCGCTTCTGGACGCCGGTGCCGCCACCGTCGGTGTCGTTCCAGGACCCGAGCTTCAGCGTCAACGACCGCGGATTGCTCCATCAGCGCCGGTACTGGCGGGGGCCGACGTGGGTCAATACCGCGTGGCTGTGCTGGCTGGGGCTGGTCCGCCTCGGCTATGACCAGGCCGCAGCCGACCTCGCCCAGCGGCTCGGCGCGGCGGTGGCGGCCGCCGGGCTGCGCGAGTACTACGACCCGCGCACCGGGGCAGGGATGGGCGCGCGGGACTTCGGGTGGTCGAGCCTCGTGCTGGAGCTGCTGGAGCCCGACCTCGACGCCGCCCGCACGAGCTATCTGGGATCCGCGCCAGCGGTCCCCTAGCGCCGCGCGACTGCCACCGAATTTGTGGATCAGGGCACTAGCATGGAAGACATGGACACAGACAAAGAGATGAACCTGACCGAGGAGCAGTGGCGCGAACGCCTGAGCCCCGACCAGTTCGAGGTCCTGCGCCACGCGGGCACCGAGCGTCCCTTTACGGGCGAGTACGTCAACGTCAAGGACGACGGGACCTATCGCTGCGCCGGATGCGGCGCGGAGCTGTTCAGCTCAGACACAAAGTTCGAGTCCGGCTCGGGATGGCCGAGCTTCTATGAGCCTGCGGTCGCCGAGAACGTCGAGCTGCACGAGGACCGGAGCCACGGGATGCTCCGCACCGAGGTCACGTGCCGGCGCTGCGGCGGCCATCTCGGACACGTGTTCCCCGATGGGCCCGAGCCCACCGGCCAGCGCTACTGCATGAACTCCTGCGCGTTGCAGTTCGACGCGGCCGCGTCCTAGCGACTCGCTCGCCGTTCACCCCGGAGCGTCGCCGTCAGTCGGCTGATCGGTGTCCCCTGACCGCTCCGCCCGCCGCGCCTGGCGCGTCTCGCGTTCGCGCCGGCGCTTGCGCAGCTGGTAGTAGATGTAGGCCACGAACAGGATGAGCAGGCCGCCCAGGGCATAGAGGCCGAAGGTGGAGATGGCGTCGGCGGCCGCGCTGCCCGCGAAGTAGCCGACCAGCCCGTAGGTCACGCCCCAGCTGAGCCCGCCCAGCGCGTTCCAGAAGAAGAACTCGCGGAAGCGCATGTGATTGATCCCCGCCAGCCAAGCGGCGGCGAACCGGACCAGTGCGATCCAGCGGGCAAAGAAGACCGCCTTGGGGCCGTGCTTGGCGAAGAAGCGGTCGCCGGTCGCGATCAGCTCGAGCCGATGTTCGTGGAAGGGCCCCTTGGACTCCAGGACGTCGCGCCCCAGCCGCCGGCCCAGCGCGTAGCCGAGGTTGTCGCCGACGATGGCCGACGTGACGCCGATCAGGATGACGAGCCAGATCTGGAGCTTGCCCTGGCTGGCCAGGACCGCTGCGAGCACGAGCGCGGTCTCCCCTGGCGAGGGCACCCCCATCGACTCCAGACCGATGATCGCCGGCAGCGCGTAACCAAGGCTGCTGGTGACGTTGATGATCGCGGCCAGTGCGAGCGCGTCACCCATCG
>JBAQGP010000155.1:0-1838 GCA_049287845.1 Solirubrobacteraceae bacterium
GCTCACACCCGCTGGGCCACCCACGGCCGTGTGACCGAGGAGAACGCCCACCCGCACTACGACACCACCGACAGCGTCCACATCGTCGTCAACGGGATCGTCGAGAACTACATCGCGCTCAAGGCCCGGCTGATGGCCGAGCACCCGCCCGCGGTCTTCACCTCGGAGACCGACGCCGAGGTGATCGCCCACCTCGTCGCCCACCACTACGAGGGGGATCTGTTCGAGGCCGTGCGCGCCGCCTACGCCGAGCTTCGCGGCCACTACGCCTTCGTCGCCCTTACCGCCCGGGAGCCGGGTGTCCTCGTCGGCGCGCGCAAGGAGTGCCCGCTGGTCGTCGGGCGCGGCGACGGGGAGAGCTTCATCGCCTCCGCGATCCCCGCGTTCCTGCGCGAGACCCGCCACGTGCAGTACATCGGCGACGACGAGCTCGTGGTGCTGCGCCCGGAGGGCACCGAGTTCTTCACCGCGGGCGGCGAGCCGGTCCACCACGACGTCGTCGAGATCGACTGGGACGCCGACACGGCGGAGAAGCAGGGCTTTGAGACCTTCATGCTCAAGGAGATCCACGAGCAGGCCGACGCGGTGGCCGAGACGATCGGCGAGCGCGCCGCCCGCGGCTGGGGAGTGGATCTCGGGGACCTGACCCCACCCGACCACGCGGACGCCAGCCCGATCGACGACGCGCTGCTCCGGCGCATCCGCCGTGTGGTCATCGTCGCCTGCGGCACCGCGTACCACGCCGGCCTCATCGGGCGTTACGCCATCGAGCAGTGGGCCCGTGTCCCGGTCGAGGTCGACATCGCCTCCGAGTACCGCTATCGCGATCCGGTCGTCGGCCCCGACGACCTGGTCATCGGGATCTCGCAGTCCGGCGAGACCGCCGACACACTGGCAGCGATGCGGACGGCGCGCGCCAAGGGCGCGAGGGTGCTGGCGGTCACAAACGTGATGGGGGCTCAGGCCACCCGCGAGGCCGACGGGGTCCTCTACACGCGCGCCGGCCTCGAGATCGGCGTGGCCGCGACCAAGACATTCGTGAGCCAGATCACGGTGATGTATCTGCTGGCGCTGCGCCTCGCGGAGGTCCGGGGGGTGATGAACCGCGCCGAGCTCAAGCCGCCGATCTCCGACCTCAAGCGACTGCCGCACATGATCGCGGAACTCCTCGAGCGCGACGTCGTCGGCATCGAGGCCATCGCCAAGGCCCATTATCAGTCGGAGTTCTTCCTGTACCTGGGACGCCACGTGGGGCTGCCGATCGCGCTCGAGGGGGCACTGAAGCTCAAGGAGATCTCCTACATCGCCACCGACGCCTACGCGGCGGGGGAGATGAAGCACGGGCCGATCGCGCTGCTGGGCGAGGACACCCCGGTGGTCGTCGTGGCCACCCAATCTCCGGTGCTGGAGAAGGTGATCTCCAACATCCAGGAGGTGAGGGCCCGCGGGGCGCGCGTCATCGCCGTGGCCACCGAGGGCGATGAGACCATCGCCGAGCACGCCGACGAGGTGATTCGGGTGCCCCCGACCGACTGGATGCTGGCGCCGCTGCTGGCCGTGATCCCGCTCCAGCTGCTGGCGTACCACATCGCCAGGCTGCGCGGCCTCAACGTCGACCAGCCACGCAACCTGGCCAAGACCGTCACCGTCGAGTGACCGAGGTGGGCGGATCGGGGTTCTCGGTCGGCATCGATCTGCTGGAGGTCGAACGCCTCGAACGGGCGCTGGAGCGCCGGCCGCGGCTGGCCGAGCGACTGTTCACCGATGACGAGCGCAGCTACGCGGCGTCACGGGCGCGCCCCGGCCAGCATCTGGCGGCGCGCTTCTGTGCCAAGGAG
>JBAQGP010000156.1:0-5204 GCA_049287845.1 Solirubrobacteraceae bacterium
GTCCTGGGCTTCATCCGCTCGGCGATGGGCACCGCGACAACGCCGCCCAACCAGGTGCTGGTGGGGATCGCGCTGTTCCTCACGCTGTTCGTGATGTCGCCGACGATCAGCGCCATCAAGAAGGACGCCTGGGAGCCGCTCCAGCATCACCAGATCACGACGGCGACGGCGATCACGCGCGCCGAGGAGCCGCTGCGTGAGTTCATGTTCCGCCAGACGCGCAACAAGGACATCTCGCTGTTCGTGAGTCTCGCACGCATCAAGACGCCCCAGACGCGGGCCCAGGTCCCCACCTACGTCCTGATCCCCGCCTTCATCATGTCAGAGCTCAAGACGTCATTCGAGATCGGGTTCCTGATCTTCCTCCCGTTCCTGATCATCGACCTGATCATCTCCTCGACGTTGATGAGCGTGGGCATGGTGATGCTGCCGCCGAGCTTCATCTCGATGCCGTTCAAGATCCTGCTGTTCATCTTGGTGGACGGCTGGGACGTCATCACGCACTCGCTCATCGCGAGCTTCCACTAACGCCCACGACCAGGACCCGCCGCCATGAATCAGGACACCGTCGTAAGCCTGTCCACGCAGGCGATGAAGCTGGCCATCGAGATCGGTGGACCGATGATGCTCGTCGGACTCGTCATCGGACTGGTGGTCTCCATCTTCCAGGCCGTCACCTCCATCCAGGAACAGAGCCTGAGCTTCATCCCCAAGATCGTGGGGCTGGCGGCCCTGGTCGTGATCCTGGGTCCGTGGATGCTCGACCAGCTCGTCACCTACGCCCAGAACCTCTACACGTCGATCCCCTCGCTCATCGGTTAATGAGCCAGCTGACACTCAGCGCTCTGCTGCATCAGATCGGCAGCGACAAGGTCACGGGGTTCTTCCTCGTCCTGGCTCGGGTCAGCCCCCTGTTCGTCCTGGCGCCCCTGTTCTCGTCGAAGATGATGCCGGCGCGGGTCAAGGGCATCGTGGCCGTCGGCCTGTCCATCGGCCTGACCCCGCTCGCCGTGCACGGCCAGAACATCCCGTCTGACCCGATGGCGGTCGCGGGGATGCTCGTCGTCCAGGTGCTGGTGGGACTGGCCTTCGCGTTTGCCGTCGGCATGGTTCTCGCCGCCGTCGAGGCGGCCGGCGCCATCACCGACATGGTGGCCGGGTTCTCGTTCGGATCCGTGATCGATCCGATCAACGGCAATCAGGGCGGAACCATGACCAACCTCTACAGCCTGGTCGGCCTGGCGATGTTCATCGCGATCGGCGGCGACGCCTGGACGCTGCGCGGCCTGCAGCGGACCTTCGACCTGGTGCCGCTGACCAAGGCGGCCCCCATCGCCACCCTCACCTCCGGCGTCGAGCAGGCCTTCGCAACGATCTTCGTGTCCGCCGTGGAGGTGTGCGCCCCGGTGATCCTGGCGCTGATGATCACCGACGTGGCCTTCGGGATGATCGCCAAGGTCGTCCCCCAGGTGAACATCTTCGGCGTCGGCTTCCCGATGAAGGTCGGCGTGGCGATGCTCGTCGTCGCCGCCTCCCTCCCCTTCCTGGGCACGTTCATGAGCAACCAGGTCTCCAGCTCCGTCCTGGGCATTCTCCACTTCATCTAGAGCCATGGCCAACGACGACAAGACAGAAAAGCCAACCGGCAAACGCAAGACCGAGGCGCGCAAGAAGGGTCAGGTCGCCAAGAGCACCGAGATCAACGGCGCGCTGGTGCTGGTCGCCGGCCTGGTGGCGATCTCGATGCAGGGTCCGGCGGTGGTCAACGCGATGGCGAGCGCGATGCGCGCGCTCTTCGGCATGGTCTCCAAGCCCAACGAGGTGTCCACGGCGGCGGGCCTGCACGGAATCCTGGGGCTGATGCTGCACACCATGGAGACGACGGCGCTGCCCATCGGCGTCATCTGCATGGCCGGCGGCGTGCTGGCCAACGTCGCCCAGGTGGGCCTGCGCCCGACGCCCCACCTGCTCAAGCCGAACTTCAAGAAGCTCAACCCGATGCAGGGCGCCAAGCAGATCTTCGGCAAGCGCATCGGCTTCGAGCTGGGGAAGGTCCTGGCCAAGGTGGCCATCGTCGGCGGTGCTGCTGCGATGAGCCTCGTCCCGCTGATCACCAACCTGGGGGCCAGCATGGGCACGACGCCGCTGGCGCTGGGCAGCCTGCTCACCAACGGTGCCCGATCCATCATCGAGCGGATCGTGATCGTGTACCTGCTGATCGCCGTCATCGACCTCATCCACCAGCGCCACACCCACGCCAAGGGGATGAAGATGAGCAAGCAGGAGGTCAAGGACGAGGGCCGCCAGACCGACCTTCCCCCCGAGATCAAGGGCGCCATCCGCCGCCGCCAGATGATGGCGGCGCGGGCCCGGATGATGTCCGCGATCCCCACCGCGGACGTGGTCGTCACCAACCCCACCCACTACGCCGTCGCGCTGAAGTACGACGGCAGCCTGCCCGCCCCCGTCGTGGTGGCCAAGGGCAAGAACCTGGTGGCCGTGCAGATCCGGCGCATCGCCACTGAGAACAACATCCCCATCGTGCCCGATCCGCCGTTGGCGAGGTCGCTGCACGCGATGGTCCAGATCGACCGGATGATCCCGGCCGAGCTGTTCGCCGCCGTCGCGCAGGTGCTGGCATTCGTCTACAAGATGGCTGGTCGAAGGAGGCTCGCCGCATGACCGAGCAATCGGTACGCAAGCTGCTCAAGCACACCGATCTACTCGCGGCGGTCGGCGTCGTGCTCATGGTCACGATGCTCGTGATCCCGTTGCCGGCGATGCTGCTGGATCTGATGATCACCATCAACATCTCGGGCGCCCTGGCAATCGTGGTGGCGACGATGTACATCAACAAGGCGCTGGAGTTCTCCGCCTTTCCGACGCTGCTGCTGCTCACCACCATGTTCCGGCTGGCGATCAACGTGTCGGTGACACGCCTGGTGCTGACCACCGGGAACGCCGGCTCGGTCGTGGCCGACTTCGGTCAGTTCGTGGTCGGCGGCAATGTCGTGGTCGGCCTCGTCATCTTCATGATCCTCGTCGTCATCCAGTTCACGGTCGTCACCGCCGGCGCCGGCCGCGTCGCCGAGGTGTCCGCCCGGTTCACCCTGGACGCCATGCCCGGTAAGCAGATGGCCATCGACGCCGACCTCAACGCCGGCCTCATCACCGACGAGCAGGCCCGCGAGCGCCGCAAGGAGATCGCCCGGGAGGCCGACTTCTACGGCGCGATGGACGGTGCCTCGAAGTTCGTCAAGGGCGACGCGATGGCCGCGGTGGTCATCACCGCCATCAACCTCATCGGCGGCATCGTGGTCGGCATGCTCCAGCACCATATGGGCTTCGGGGCGGCGTCCAAGCACTACTCGCTGCTCACCGTCGGTGACGGTCTGGCCGCCCAGATCCCGGCGCTGCTGATCTCCGTCGCCACGGGCATCATCGTCACCCGCTCGGGCTCCGAGCGCGACCTGGGCTCCGAGATCGCCACCCAGATCCTGGGCCAGAAGAAGGCCCCGCTGGTGGCCGGTGGCTCCATCCTCTGCTTCGCGCTGATCCCGGGCCTGCCCAAGATCCCGTTCATCATCATCGGCGGGCTCATGTTCTCGATCGGCTGGGCCCTGCGCAACAAGGACATCGAGGCGTTCACCGCGCCGGCCGGCGGTGCTGCCGCCATCGCGCTCCCCGCGGCCAAGGAGGACACGAAGGCCGCACCGCGCGATGAGGTGATGAAGGAACTGCCGATCGATCCGCTCGAGCTCGGGATCGGCTTCGGTCTGGTGCCGATGGTGGATCGCGGCTCCGGTGGCACCCTGGTGCGCCGCATCTCGCTGATCCGCCGCCAGATCGCCGGCGAGCTCGGCATGGTGATCCCGCCAGTGCGCATCCACGACGAGGTCGACCTCGACTCGCACGAGTACGTCTGCAAGGTCCGTGGCACCGAGGTGGCGCGCGGCCAGGTGATGGCCGGCCACAAGCTGGCCATGGATCCGGGCGACGCCGTCGGCAACCTGTCCGGCATCCCCACCACCGAGCCCGCGTTCGGCCTTCCTGCCGTGTGGATCGCCGACTCCCAGCACTCAGAGGCCGAGGCCCTGGGCTACACCGTGGTCGACGCCGAGTCGGTGATCGTCACGCACCTGACCGAGACGATCCGTGCGCATGCCGCACAGCTTCTCACGCGTCAGGACGTCCGGCAGCTGCTCGACCAGCTCAAGGAGTCCAACGAGGCCGTGGTCACCGAGGTCGTGCCCGACATCCTGTCGCTCGGTGAGATCCAGCGCGTCCTGCAAACGTTGTTGTCAGAGGCCGTCTCGATCAGGGATCTCGGCGCTATTGTCGAAGCAGTGGGTGACAAGGCGCGGATCACGCGCGACGCCGGACTCCTTGCGGAGTACGCGCGTCAGGCGCTTGGCCGTGCTATCACCGCCCCCCACCTCGGTGCAGACCAGACATTGCGTGCGATCACCCTCGATCCGTCGATTGAGCAGGAAGTGGCAACGTCGATCACGGCCACGACCGACGGCGAGTTCCTCGCCTTGGAGCCCTCCCGCGCCCAGGCGCTGCTCGGTGCCGTGCGAGCCCAATCTGACCACGCCGCTGCGCGCGGCGGGAACCGCCCCGTGCTGCTGTGCTCGGCTCGAGTCCGTCGCCACCTCCGGCGCCTCGTGGAGTCCGCCGTGCCGCACCTCGCGGTCTGTTCCTACAACGAGATCGCGACTGGCATCAGCGTCGAGACCATCGGAGTGATCAGCGCGTGACCGACCCGTCCTCGCCGTCATCGGCACCGTCCGGCGATCCGGACGGGGTGCGCACCTACCGCGGGCGCACGATCGAGGAGCTGATTCCGCGGATCCGCGCCGATCTGGGCCCGGACGCCATCATCCTGCGCGAGCGCGAGGGGCTGATGGGTGGGATCGGCGGCTTCTTCGCCCAGAAGTGCGTTGAGATCGACGCGCAGGCGGCTCCCAGGGTCAACGTCTACGCCGACGATTTCGAGGACGATTACGACGAGGTTCTCGAGAGCGAGCCCGAGGACTTCGAAGGGTTCTCGGCCGAACCGCCCCCGGGCTATGTGCCCGTGCCGCTACCCGACGCTCCGCCGCCGGACGACGACGTCCCGCAGACGTCCGTAACCACGCCTCCGCTTCTTCCTCCGGTGTCCGCGCCTGTGCCAGCACCGGCTGCCGAGGAGCGCTCTGCTC
>JBAQGP010000157.1:0-1742 GCA_049287845.1 Solirubrobacteraceae bacterium
GGCTAGCGGCGTCTCGGGGCTCGCGCCCGCGCCGGTCGCGGGCCAGGCACGCCCCGCGCTGGTCACCTCGATCCACACCGCCTGCCCGGGGTCGAGCCGGAGCTCCCCGGGGATCCTCGCCAGCAGCACCGGCGCCGACGCGTCGTTCACGCGCAGGCGGGCGAGCGCGTCGTGGCCCAGGTACTGAACCTCCAGGACGCGCGCCGCGGTGCCGGCGCGGCCGGCCACGAGCTTGATCTGCAGCTGCTCGGGGCGGAGCATGACCTGGCAGCGGCCCTCGACCGACGCAGGCTCCGCGCCGAGGATCGCGACTTCCCCCAGCACGGTGTGGGCCGTCTCACCGCGGGCCTGCGCGGCCAGGAGATTGAACTCGCCGATCGACGCCGCGGCCGCGAGGTCGGGCGGGTCCTGGTAGAGCCGGCGTGGCGCATCGGCTGCAATCACCGTGCCCCCGGCCAGCAACGCGATCTGGTCGGCCATGGCCAGCGCCTCGCCCTGGTCGTGGGTCACCAGCACGGTCGTCGTGGCGGTCTGGGACAGGATGCGGGCCACGTCGCGCCGCAGCTCTGACCGCAGCGATGCGTCCAGGGCGCTGAAGGGCTCGTCGAGCAACAGCACCGACGGCCCGATGGCCAGCGCCCGCGCGAGCGCGACGCGCTGCTGCTGCCCGCCCGAGAGCTGGTGCGGGTAGCGCTCGTCCAGCTGGCGCAGCCCGACCAGGTCCAGCAGCTCGCCCACGCGCGCCCGCTCGTTGCGGGGCAGCCCGAAGGCGATGTTGCCCCGCACGGTGAGATGTGGAAACAGCGCGCCCTCCTGGGGTACGTAGCCCACGCCGCGGTGCTGGGGGGGGACTGACCGGCTCCCGTCATCCACGAGCCGGCCCCCGATCGTCAGGGTGCCGCTGTCCAGCCCCTCAAAGCCTGCGATGAGGCGCAGCAGCGTCGTCTTGCCGCTGCCCGAGGCGCCGAGCACCGCCGTGATCGCGCGTTCCGGAACCTCCAGCTGGACGTGTTCCAGCACCCGGGTGGCGCCAAAGGCCTTGCTCGTGTCGCGGAGCTCGATCGCACTCATGCTGCGCAATCACCGCTCGCGGTCGAACCACAGCCCCAGCAGGATGCCGGGGATGACCGCGAGCGCCACCATCACCAGCGCGTATGGGGCGGCGGCGCTGTAGGCGATGTTCTGCTCAAAGGCCCAGAACTGCGTGGCCAGGGTCTGGACCCCGATGGGGGCCAGCACGAGGGTCGCCGTCAGCTCCGTCACCGCGGTGAGGAAGACCAGGCAGAACCCGGCTAGCAGCCCGGGGGCCAGCAGCGGCAGGGTCACACGCATGAACACGGCCGCAGGGCCGCGGCCCAGCGAGCGTCCGACATCGGTCAGGCGCGGTGAGACGTGGGCCACCGATGCCTTCACGCACACCAGCGCCAGCGGGAAGTTGAGGATCACGTAGGCGGCGACGAGCAGTGTGCTCGTCTCATAGAGCCCAAACGCGTAACGGGTGGCGAAGAAGACGAGGCTGAGGGCGATCACCACTCCCGGCAGCGCCTTGGTGACATACGTGCTGCGTTCCAGCACCGAGCGAGGAACGGTGGAGCGCCGGAACGAGATCAGCGCGACGGGCAGCGCCAGCACCACCGCCACCGCCGCGCCGGCGGCGCTGTAGGACAGCGTCGTCCACGTCGCCGTGGTCACGCTCGCGGTGGCCGGGAGCGTGGTGTGCTGGCCGGCGGCCAACCAGTAGA
>JBAQGP010000158.1:0-1775 GCA_049287845.1 Solirubrobacteraceae bacterium
CCACCGCGTTGCGGTGACCGCCAACCTGCGCGTCGCCCTCGCTGCCGACCGGGCGATCCGCCGCCGCGCCGCGCTGGAGGCGACGCCGCTGGCGCACGGTCTGCTGGTCCGGCATCCCGGGCTGGACGACGTCCACTATCTCAACGCGGTGCTTCTGGACGCCGAGCCCGACGGGTTGGACGGGGGCGGGGCCGCGGCGCTCGCCGAGCAATGGCTGGGAGGCCTGGGCCACCGGCACGTCGTGTTCGACGATGCCGACGCCGGAGAACGGGCGGCGGCGCAGCTCAGCGCGGACGGCTGGGTGCCCGCCCGCACGGTCTACATGGCCTTCGCCGGCGACCCGGCGGCGATCGGCGGCGACCCGCGTGCGCGACTCGTCTCCGAGCTGGAGATGCAGGCGCTCCAGCTCGCCGCGCTTCGCGAGGAGGCGCCCGAGGTCGACACCCGCACCGGGCTCGTGGAACGGCTGGTCGCCACCCAGGGCCGCCTGCGCGAGACGACACCGTGCCCGTGCTTTGGCGCCGGGGAGCCCGGCGAGGAGCTGGCCTCGATGTGCGCGCTGTTTCTCGATGACGACGTGAGCGGGCGCCGGGTGGCCACGGTCGAGGAAGTCGGGACGCTCGTCGCCCATCGCCGCCGCGGTCTGGCCGGCGCCGTCGTCGCGGCGGCGGTCTCCCATGCCGGCCGCTGGGGCGCCGATGTGATCGTGGTTCCCGCCGATGCCGACGATTGGCCACAGCTCATGTACGCCGGCCTGGGCTTCGCGGCCATCGGCCGCCAGGTGAGCCTCACGCGACGCATCCGGGCAGCCACCGGTTCCGTGTCAGGCGGCGTGTAGCCTCGGCGGCGCGATGGACTCCGCCACCAGCGCCACCAGCGCCACCAGCGCCACCAGCGCCGCCGGCTCCACCGGCCTCGCCACGTCCGACAGCCAGTTTCCGGGGCCGTACCCGGTGGGGTCCTACGCCGCCCAGCTTCGGCGGCGCCTCCAGGAGTTCGCGCGCGTCCAGCTCGTGGGCGAGGTGTGGGGCGTGCGGGAGAGCCGCGTGCGCGTCTACTTCGAGCTGCGCGATGAACGCGGGGCGCTCCCGTGCTCGATGTGGCGCGACGACTTCGAGCGCCTCGGCGTGACTCTCGCCGACGGGATGCGCATCGTCGTCGGTGGCGGCTGTGACTACTACCCCGGGAGCTCCGCCTCCTCCCCCACCTTCAGCTTCGCCGTGACCGAGCTGCGCCGCGCCGGCGAGGGCGACCTGCTGGTCGCGCTCGAGCGGTTGCGCCGGCGCCTGCAGTCCGAGGGGCTGTTCGAGCCCCAGAAGCGGCTTGCCCTGCCCGCGCTGCCCAAGACGATCGGCGTCGTCACCGGCGAGAGCGGGAAGGCCCGTGACGACGTACTGGCCGGCCTGCGCCGGCGCGGGTGGAGCGGGCGGCTGGTCTGGGCCTTCGTGCCCGTCCAGGACCGTCACGCGGCGCCGCGGATCGCGGCGGCGCTGCGTGAGCTGGCGGCGACCCCGGAGGTGGAGGTGGTGATCGTCGCGCGCGGCGGCGGCTCGCTCGCCGATCTCTATGCCTTCTGCGACGAAGCTCTGTGCCGGACAGTGGCGTTGCTGCGCGTGCCGGTGGTCTCGTCGGTCGGCCACCACACCGACCGCACGCTGATCGACGACGTCGCCGCGGTCTGCTGCTCGACGCCCACCCATGCCGCCGAGGCCGCGGTGCCCATCGACTGCGCCGCCGCTCGCCGGGCGCTGGGTGCCGCCGCCGCGCGGTTGCGC
>JBAQGP010000159.1:0-4240 GCA_049287845.1 Solirubrobacteraceae bacterium
GTCCCGGCTTTCACGAGCGCTGCCTGCGCCTGGCCGCGCCCGTGCTCGAGTCGCCCAAGCGCCACCAGGCGCGGTTGCCCGCCGGGCTGCGTACGGCCGCCGTGCGCGATCCGACGCCCGTGTGGTCCTGGTCGCTGGTCACCCGGACCGACGACGACCGCCCCGCCATCGCTGACCTGCGTGCTGACGCGGCGTCGCTGACGAGGATCAGGGGGCTCCATGTCCGCCCCGCGGAACCGTGGTGGACGCCGGCTGGGGATCCCCTGCGCAAGGAGCTGGGGTCCCTGCCGCTCAATGGCGCGGCGGCCTGAGGCTGCCGATCCCCAGCGAGCCGTCGGCATCGCGCCGACATTGTCTCTGACCGGGTGGGTCGCGGGCGGGGCCGAGGGTGGCCCCGCCCTATCGACTCAGCGCCGGGCTACCAGCGGGTGCCCTCGGTGAACGGGTTGAACGGGCCGTTGTCGCCGGTGAGGCGGTCGGGCCAGAACGGGGTGAACGCGGCGGTGCCGAGATTGAGGCCGGTGGCCGCCGTCTCGAGGCTCGAGGGCAGCGCCACCTGGTCCCAGCTTCCCGTCTGCACGCGATGCTGGAGCGCCTGCACGCCGGCCACGAGCTCGGCCGGGGTGAAGTTGCAGTGCTCCTGACGCTGCACGAACGCCTGGCGCAGCAGCGCCTTGTCGCCCGCCTCGCGGACGAGGTGGTGGTAGTAGTTCTCCTGCTGGACCGGGACCAGCTGATCGGAGATCGTGTGCAGGTCCAGCTCGGGCACCTGGAGGTGGCCGGTCGGCACCGAGGTCCGCTGCAGCCAGCGGATCGCCTTGTCCGAGGCGCGGATGTTGGCGCCGCGGGTGAGGGCGGTCAGATCGTCGTGGAGGCTGAGGCCGGCCGCCTGGTAGAGGGCGTGGACCTCGGCGTAGTAGGACGAGTGCGACAGCATCTTGGCGAAGTCGACGCCCACGTTCCAGCCACCGTTGCCGCCCGCGGCCAGCTCGATCTGCTGGCGCCCGGTCTCAACGAAGATCATCACCGGGTTGGCGACGAACTCCTCGTCGTACTGCTGCTGCTCCTGCGTGGCGTAGTCATAGACGCCGGGCATCGGCTGCCCGGGCGCCCACGTCGTCACATCCATGAGCGACATCGCCAGAGCCAGGCGAGCCCGGCCCTCCGGCGTCGTCTGGGCCTGAGTGGCGGCATTGTTGAGCGTCAGCGCGGCCGTCACGGCATCACCCTGGCTCGTGTAGTTGACCAGCTTGGCCGCGTTGCCCGCCAGCAGCTGGTCGATCGCATACTCGCCGTCGAGCTGGTAATTGTTGAGCTGAATGCCGCCGGCGACAAGGCCGCACGTGGTCAGCGCGCCGTCGAGGCGGCCGTTGGACTGCTGATCCTCGAGGGCGCTGATGAGCCCGCCCATCGAGGTCCCGAAGGCGAGCACCTGGCTCGGGCGCGAGGGGAGGACGGTCTTCTTGACCGCCTCGAGCGTCTGGAACTGGTCGCGCACGGCGCTCCCGAGCGCCCACAGCGAGCCGTTGGGGTCATAGCCGGAGCCGGCCAGGGCGTAGCCGGCGTTGAGCAGCGCCGCCTGTGTGTTGGGGTCCGGCGCGTCCTGCGGGCTGAGCGTGCCGTAGCCGTGGCTGTAGAGCAGCAGCGTGCCGTTCCAGCCCGACGGTACGTCGGCGATCCAGGTGCCGCCGTCGGAGGTGCTCCCGGTGGAGTGGGTCGTCGCGGCCGCGGCCGGCATCGCCGCCGCCAGCGCCAGTGCGCATATCGCCACGAGCCCTGCGCCGAACCGGCGCACAGATCGTCCGCTCATCGTGTCCTCGCCTCTCTCGCGTGATGGCTCGCCACCGGCGGCAGCGGCCTATGCGGGCGGAGCCTAGGCATTCGCAAGTACCTTGTCAATCGGAGCGCCCGAACGCGGTCCGGGGGCCGCCGGGATACTGTTGGCGCCATGGATCGCGCCACTGCCGCGAAGCCGATCAGCCCACCGGTCGCCGTGCCCCGGATCGGGTACCTCATCTACCGCGTCGAACGCCGGCTGCGGGTCCGCTTGGACGAGGCAGTCGCCGCCCACGGCATCACCACGACCGAGTACGTCACCCTCAGCGTTCTGCGTGACCGCGACGGTCTGTCCGGCGCCCAGCTCGCGCGCTGGGCGTTCGTGACACCGCAGGCGATGAACCTGGTCATCTCCGCGCTCGAGCGGCGCGCGCTCATCCGGCGCCGGCCGGACCCCCACCACGGTCGGGTGTTGCGCGCCTCGGTCACGGCCAAGGGGGTGAAGGTGCTGGAGCACTGCGACCGGGGCATGGACGCGATCGAGGCCGACATGCTCGACGGCCTCGCCGCAGAGACGGTCGACGCCGTACGCGAGGCGCTGCACTCGTGCGCGCACTCGCTGGAGGCCACCCGGCCGCTCCCCCGGCCCCGGCCGCTGCCGCGTAGACGCAGCGGAGGCTGAAGCTACTGGAAGGCGACGAGCGCCAGGCGGGCCTTCGCCGTGGCGATCGTTGCCGGTGCGGCCGTCGCGCCCGGGGTGGACCCGAGGCCGCCGCCTCCGGTGGTGGGAGCGCTCCCGGGGGTGGGCGCGGGCGTGGCGGTGGAGCCGGCCGGCGCCGGAGTGATGACGGTGGCCGTCACCCCGAGCTGGTTGCTCTTGGCGTTGACCAGGAGCTTGTGGCCCCCGCTGGTGAGCACGAAGCTCAGGTAGCCGAGCTCCCCGGCGCCGAGCGTCTGGGCCTTGGTCCTGGCGATCGTCGTGCGCCCCACCGTGAGCGTCGTGGTCGCGACGCACGGAGTGGTGGAGATGCACTCGGCGAGGATCCCACCGGCCCAGCCATGGGAGACGAACTCGGTGGTGCCGATCAGCTTGACCTGTGAGGACTGGCCGGCGCTGCGTGCGGGGCCGGAGCCAGACGTGGTGAACGAGCTCAGGGTGAGCTTGCGCGTGGCCGAGGAACCGGAGCTGGTACGGACCTTGACGTTGACCGCAAGCTGATGGTTGTGGGCCTTGGCCAGCGCCTTCGCGGCGGTGCCCGTGAGCTTGAAATAGGCCAGGCCGCCCCCGGCGGGGATGAACTCGCGCCTGGTGGTGGCGAAACTGGTGCGTCCCGATGAGATCGTCGTGGTCACCGCGCAGGGCGAGACGGCCATGCACCCCACGGGGACCGCGCCGAGTCCGCGCGTGGGGGCAAACGCGGTGTTGCCGAAGATCATCACGTGCGCCGGGGTGGGGGTGGCCGGCGAGGTTCCGAGCACCTGCCCGGTGGCGCTGAGGGCCTCGACCTCCCAGTACGGGAACGAGTTCTTGGTCACCGCGGGCAGGCTCGCTCCGGCTCCGATCAGCGGTGCCGCGTACGTGAACGACGTCGGGCTCGATCCACCCATCACCTGCCACGAGGCAACGCCGGTGGCTCCCGTCCAGCTCGGGGTGAGGTCGGTGCTCCCGTCGGGGCCGGCGGTGACCTTCAGCGAGGGAGTGGGGGCGGGTGGCGGCGTCGCGTCCACGCCGGAGCCGGTGCCGGCGGCGGCGGTCGTGGCGTCCAGGTAGTCGCCGTCGATGTTGATCCTGGCGCCGCCGTAGGTCTCGTCGTGTGCGCCCTGGTACTGGTGCAGGCGCTGGTGTCCCGCCCACTCCGCGGCCGGAACGGTGGCATCGGCGGTGCTCTGCTGGTTGTTCCAGTTGGCGATCCACAGCTCATCGGGCTCCGCGTAGCCGGTCCCGACCTTGGCCACGAGGTCGGCAATGCCCGACGCGTCGCTGGAGTAGACGCCCGACGCATACCCGCTGGCGTGCAGCTGGGTGGTCCACGCCTGAAGGAAAGCGAGCACGGCGCTGGTATTGGTGCTCGTCCGGTTATAGGCCTCCATGTCAAAGTAGATCGGGTTGCGGGCGCCCATCCCGATCGCCTGGGCGTCCACCACCGCGTCCTGCGCGGCCTGGGTGCCCTGGGTGGAGGCGGCCCCCGGCGAGATCCCGGCGCACCCGCATGAGTTCGACGGCGACTGTAGACCGACGTAGATGGGGATCATGTGCCAGCCGGCCACGGATTGCTGGCTGACCCAGGTCGCCGACAGGTTGGGCTGCGAGCAGGCCATGTTGGCGCCGCCGATGTAAAGGCCGATGGCCCGGTAGGGGGACGCGCCCCAGGCCGACATGGTCGACGGGCTCGGCGTGCTGCACGCGTCGAAGCCCAGGCCGGTGTAGACCTGACCCGGCCCGGCGGGCGTCGCGGGTGCGGGT
>JBAQGP010000160.1:0-1684 GCA_049287845.1 Solirubrobacteraceae bacterium
CGTAGGTCGTCGCCTCAGCGCCGTAGGAGCGCAAATAGTCGTGGTTGCCGGGGCTGGCGGTGCCGATCACCCGCGCCCCGCGCTCGCGCGCCAACTGCACCGTGGAGATCCCCACTGCGCCGGCGGCGCCGTTGACCAGCACCGTCTGACCCTCGCCCACGTCGATCAGGTCAAGCGTGCGCGAGGCCGTCTCCACCGCCACCGGCAACGCTGCGGCGCCGGCGAAGTCAAGTGAAGCGGGGATCCGCGCGGAGTTCTCCAGCAGCGCGTACTCGGCGGCTCCGCCTCCGCCGGCCGCCGGGCCGAACACCTCGTCGCCGACGGCGACGTCGCCGGCCTCCTCGCCGAGCTCATCGACCACCCCGGCCACCTCCTGGCCGGTCACCCTGGGCAGGTCGCCGCCCATCATCCCGCGGCGCACCTTCCAGTCGACGGGATTGATGCCGACCGCGCGCACCTTGACGCGAATCTGCCCGTTGGCGGGATGCGGCTCGGGAAGGTCGACCACCTTCAGGACCGCGGGACTGCCGAATTCGTCGAACTGGATCGCCTTCACGCGCTCAACGCTCGCTAGTGGGTGCGCCCTCGGTCGACCGGCGCGCCGCCGTTGCCCGGCGCCAGCACCAGATCGAGCTCCAGCGACACCCAGGGGACGTCCACACCCGGCGGGCGCTCCGGGTCGTCGGCCGCCCGCTCACGGAACTCGCGCACCAGCGAGGGCTTGACCGCGAACACGGTATCGCCGTCCAGCCAGTCGCTGGCGGCGTCGAAGATGTGTGTGGTCACGGTCTGATGGCCGGCGGCGCGAACGACGACGTGGATATGCGCCGGTCGCCACGGATGCCGTCCGCTCGCCTCCAGCATCTTTCCCACCGGCCCGTCGTCGGGGATCGTGTAGGGCACCGGACGCACGGCCCGGAACGCGAAACGCCCCTCGGCATCGGCGCGATAGCGCCCGCGAAGGTGATCGTCGGGCGCGTCGGGATCCTGAACGGCATACAGGCGGTTGTCGCCGTTCTGCCAGACATCGAGCTCGGCACCCGCCAGCGGATGGCCCTCCAGGTCGAGCACGCGCCCCGATACCCACGCGGGAACACCCGCCTCCTGCTCGGCCATGTCAGCGCCGAACTCGCGCAGCGGCGAGTTGGCCACGTAGAACGGTCCGATCACCGTGGATTCGGTGGCCCCCGAGGGAACCGCGTTGGCGATCGAGTCGACGAGCATCGAGACACCAAGAGTGTCGGACCAGAGGATGAACTCCTGGCGCTTGTCGTCGGTGAGGTGACCGGTGGCGGTGAGGGCGCCGATAGCCTGGCCCCACTCCTCCTCGGTGAGCCCCACCTCGCTGACGAACGCATGCAGGTGGGAGACCAACGCCTTCATCAGCTCGCGCCGGCGAGCGTCGGGTGTCGCGTCGAAGCTCGCGAGCACCTGCTCGGTGATCCGCTGCGGAGGCGTCGCGTTTGCCACCGGCCGCACCCTACTCCAGATCCATGAACGCCAGCCTTGTCGACAGTCCGGCGCCAGCGGTCACGGTGGCGATGTGACGCCCCGGCTGAACGGCTGCACGCACCTCCCCGATCTGCGCGTGCTCGCGAGCCAGCGCTGCCAGGTCGGAGACGACGATCGTCAGCCCCCAGAATCCCGGGGCGGCGGCCTCGGGAGCCTCCACCAGCTCCATGAT
>JBAQGP010000161.1:0-11638 GCA_049287845.1 Solirubrobacteraceae bacterium
GGATCTTGGCCGCCCACGCCGGCGCGCGCAGGCCCAGGAGCATCACGCTGAGCCCAAGCCGAATGTCCTGAGTCACAGCGGCCGCGGCGGCCAGACAGGAGGGCGCGTCCAGGCCGGGCGCGGGGCAGGCGAGGTGGTCGCCGACCCAGGCGGCGCTGAAGCCAAGCTCCTCGGCGAGCCGTGCGGCGGCGACGATGGGCATGGGCTTCCCGCTGCCCACCGCGTCGAAGTTGGGCAGCAGCACCCCGATGCGCGGGCACGTCATCAACCGGAATGGCTGGGTGGTGTCCGTCATCGGTCAGGCGGGATCGCGGGCAAGGGGACCGTCATGGCATGAGGATGATCGCCGCCGGGACGGGCAGCGAATCAGGCCTCGTCGTCAGGACCGTACTCCGACCCGCCGTCGCCGCCGTTGACCTCCGGGAGGTTCTTGACGTTCTCCCTGTACTCCCATTTGGAGTAGTTGTCCTGCATCGCTTCGATGAGTTCCTTCATGAAGCGCGCTGAGAGATTGATTCGGGAGACGACGACGCCGGGGATCTCCTCGTCCTCGACCTCGTGGTCGACGCGGGCGAAGGTGATCGTGAACTCGTAATCGGAGTGGCTGACGTTGGCGAAGTTGGAGTAGACACCGGCCATGATGTCCGGCGAGAAGTGGATGTTGATGTGGCGCTCGGGCGTGTTGGGATCGTCCATATCCACTTAGTATCTCATCGTGCGGATCGTCGTCGTTGCCGTGGGAAAGCTGCGTCCTCCGTTTGCCGACGATGTGCAGCACTACCAGAAGCTGCTGGCCGGGCACACTCGCCTCGAGCTCGTGGAGGTTCGCGAGGACGACCACGTCCAGCGGCGGCTGCCCGACCGGGCGTTTGTGTCCTTGCTGCATCGCGACGGCGAGAGGCCTGATTCGCTTGCCTTCGCGCGCTTTCTCGAGGACCGGCGTCAGAGCGGCCGCGACCTGTGCTTCGTCATCGGCGGCCCGTTCGGACTCGATCTCGATCACGTCGACCACCGGCTGTCGCTGGGTGAGATCACGCTGCCTCATCAGCTCGCTCGGGTCGTCCTGCTCGAGCAGCTCTACCGCGGCCACAAGATCCTGGCCCGCGAGCCATACCACTACTGAGACCGGTCTGACCTACTCACACGCATGCCCATCCCCGTCGACCGCCGCCGCATCAGCCACCATCAGGCGCTGGAGCGCCGGCGCCGGGCTCGCCGCGAGCTCGAGGCGTTCACCCGGCGCCTGAGCATCCTGCTGGCGGCGCTGGTGGGCGTGGTCGTGCTCGGCACGATCGCCTTCTGCATCACCGACGGCGTGTCGGTGGCCTACGCCTTCGTCTGGACGCTGGACACGGTGACCACCCTGGGCGCGCTGAAGGACCCGCAGGACGCGGGGGGGCGCGTTGTCGTCGTCCTACTCGAGCTGTTTGGCATAGGTACGCTCTTTTACGCACTGGCCACGGTGGCGGAGTTCTTCGTCTCTGGCCAGCTCAGCGGCCTGCGTGAAGCGCGCCGCAACCAGCGCATGATCGATTCCTACTCAGACCACTTCATCATCTGCGGCTTCGGCCGCGTTGGCCGTCAGGTGGCCCGTGATCTGGGCCTGGCCGGGGTCAAGCACGTCGCCATCGACGCCGACCCGTCACACCGCGAGCAGGCCGCGACGCTGGGGGTGCGCTACATCGAGAGCTACGCCGCCGACGACGAGGTGCTGATCGGCGCCGGGATCATGCGGGCGCGGGCGGTGGTCGCCTGTGTGGACTCCGACGCCGACAACATCTTCATTGCGCTGACCGCCCGGGGCCTGCGCCCGGACATCCTCATCATCGCGCGGGCCTCGGCCGAGGACGCCGAGCGCAAGCTCCTGCGTGCCGGCGCCGATCGCGTGATCTCCCCGTACAAGACATCGGGCTCGGAGATGGCCCGCGTGGCGCTACACCCCCAGGTGGGCGGCGCCGTCCAGGTCGCCGATTACCGGATGGAGGAGATCGAGGTCTCTCCCGCGTGCGAGGGCGTGGGCAAGACGATCGAGCAGGTCCGCGGCGACGCGGTCGTCGTAGCCGTACGCCACAACGACGGGCGGCTCGAGCCCCAGCCGGTGCCCGCGACCGTGATCGAGGCGGGCCAGCTGCTGGTCGCGATCGGGAGGCCGGAGGCGCTCGAGCGGTTGGAGACGGTGTTTCAGCCGGTCACGGTGCACGCGCAATGAGCGCTTCGCTGCACGAGCTGCGCTCGGCGGTCACGCAGGCGGCTGCCCGCCTGCCCAGCAACGGCGGGCCGGCCGGAGCGGCAGCGGCGGTCAAGGTGGAGCGTCCCAAGCGCGACGGCCAGGGCGACTACTCGACCAACATGGCGATGCTGCTGGCCCCGGCGATGCGCCAGCCTCCGCGGGACATCGCCGAGCAGGTGGGGGCGGCGCTGCACGACCTGCTCGCTGCCGATCTGGTGCGGTTCGAGGTGGCGGGTCCGGGCTTCGTCAATCTGTTCCTGTCCGACGACTGGTACCGGCGCGCGCTTCGGACGGTGCTCGACGCCGGTGAGAGCTTCGGATCGGGCGGCACGCCCGTGTCGCGCAAGGTCCTGGTGGAGTTCGTGTCGGCCAATCCCACGGGCCCGCTGGTCGCCGCGAGCGGCCGCCATGCCGCCTACGGCGACGCGCTGTCGCGCGTGCTCGCTCACCACGGCCACGAGGTGTGGCGCGAGTACTACTTCAACGACGCGGGCGGGCAGATTCGTCTCCTGGGGGAGTCGGTGATCGCGCGAGCCCGGGGTGAGGAGATCCCCGAGGGTGGCTACCAGGGCGAGTACGTGCGCGACATCGCGCAGCGGATCCCCGGCGTGGAGTCGATGCCGGTGAACGAGGCGGCGGCGCACGCGGTTGAGCTGCTGCTGACCGAGATCAAGGGCACGCTCGAGCGCTACGGCGTGCGCTTTGACCAGTACTTCTCCGAGCGCACGCTGCACGAGGGCTCGCCCAGCTATCTGGACCGCGCGCTGAAGGCAGTGGCCGACAGCGGGCATTCGTACGAGTCCGACGGCGCCCTGTGGCTGCGCTCCACCACGTTCGGTGACGACAAGGACCGGGTGCTGCGCCGCTCTGACGGCGAGCCGACCTACCTGGCGGCCGACGTCGCCTACCTGCTGCAGAAGCGCGAGCGGGGCCTCGAGCTCCAGCTGCTCCCGGTGGGCGCGGACCACCACGGCTACGTCGCGCGCATGAAGGCGGCCTGGGCGGCGCTGGGGGGCGATCCCGACACACTGGAGATGCCGATCATCCAGTTCGTCCACCTGGTGGAGGGTGCCGAGCGGGCCGCGATGTCCAAGCGCCGAGGCGACTTCGTCACCCTCGACGACCTGCTCGACGAGATCGGCGTCGACGCCACCCGTTTCTGGATGCTGCAGCGCTCGCACGACCGCACGCTTGACCTCGACCTACAGCTGGCCAAGCAGGAATCCCCTGAGAACCCGGTCTACTACGTGCAGTACGCCCACGCGCGGATCGTCACCATGCTGGGTCGCCTCTCCGCAGACCGCGTGGCATCCGCACTGCATGCGTCCGCCAGCTGGGATGGCGGCTCGCTACAGGACGCCGAGCGCAATCTCATCAAGGCGCTGGTGGCCTTCCCCGACGAGATAGCCGAAGCCGCCGAGCGCCGGGCGCCACACCGCATCGCCGTCTACGCTCTGGAGCTGGCCCAGGAGTTCACCGCCTTCTATCGCGACTGCAAGGTGCTGGGTGCGACGCCGGAGGCCACGGAGTCGTTTCGCATCGCGCTCTCGCAGGCCGCGCGCCAGACGATCAGGCTCGCGCTCTGGCTGCTGGGCGTGAGCGCACCGGACTCGATGTAGTCAGGCGAAGCGCCCGAGGTCCTCGTTGAGGCGCTCGGCGTCCGCCGGATCCAGCGCGGCGCCGGGCGAGGTGGTGTCCGCGCCGCTCTGGCGAGCGCGCCGGCGCCAACCGGGGATGAAGATCGCGACGAGGACGATGCCCGCGACGACGACCACCGGAGGCACGACGTAGACGAGCAGGTTGACGCCGTTCGCGGGCGGGCGCGACAGCACCGCCGGACCGTACTGCTGGACGAGGTCGTCCTCGATCTCCTTGCGCGTCTTGCCCTGAACGATGAGCTGCCGGATGTAGTTGCGCTCCTGGAAGGCCTCGGGCGATTGCGCCACGCCGAGGGGCTCGTGGCAGACGACGCACATGACGTCGTCGACGACCTGCAGGTAGGAGGCCTTGGGCGTGGTGGCGGCCTGGGCGGTGGCGCCGAGGCTCATCGCCGCGGCGAGCCACCCCATCAGCAGCAGCGCGCCGACGATGGGAGCACGGCGGGTCACGCCTTCTCCGCCAGGATCCGCTGCAGCGTCTCGTTGAGCCACTGCGGGGTGACGGGGAAGCGCTGCAGGGCCTGGATCTGGCCCTTGCGGTTGATGACGAACGTCTCCGGCACCCCGGTGGTCCCGAACGACTCCACGAAGGTGCCGGTGACGTCACGCAGCACCGGATAGGTGAGGTGGTACTTGCGGTCGAACTGCTCGGATGCGGACGACAGGTCCTTGTAGGTCACGCCCACGAGCGTCGCGTTGTGCCTGGCCAGGATCGGCTGCTCCTTGGCCAGGATCGGGGCCTCGGCCTGGCACGGAGGACACCAGGACGCGTAGACGTTGAGGACGACGACCTTGCCCCGGAAGTCGGCGAGGCTGGCCTTCCCCTTCTGGCCCAGTAGCGGCAGCGCCTGGCGCGCGTTGGGCGCGGCGGGGAACTGGCCGTGGGCCACCTGCGAGTCGATCGACGAGGTGTCGTTCTGCTTGGAGACGCCGAAGGTCAGGAGCGCCAGCAGCGCCACTGCCGCGGCGGCGACCAACCCGGGGAGGATGAACCGGCGCATATGGCCTGATGGTAATGAGGTCGAAGGGTGGCGAGCCCCGCTCCACACGACCCGGACGTTCGTCCACCGGGGTCACGTCGGCTGAAGCCGGAGGGGCGTGTGCCGATAAACGGGGGTATCGGTGCCGCACCTCTGGCCGGCGCCGAGTCAAGGAGACCCCCAGGTCAAGGAGACCACGATGATCCCTCGAGATATTTACGACGAAATGCCTGACGGCACCGCCCAGCGCAAGACCAACAAGCAGCGGCTGGCTGAGCTCGAGCGTGACGGGGCTGCCCGCCGCGCCCGCATCGCCCAGGTGATCGCGCTTGAAGAGCTGTGGCACGAGGTCGTCCAGGCTCACACCAAGCACGTCCTGTAGCTGCTTTCGGCCTAGCCCCTGTAGCTGCTGTCGGCCGCCTGGCGTCGCCGGCGCCTCCGTGCCTCAGGCGCGGGAGTGCGCGGTGATGATCCGTTCCTGCGGGTCCCAGTCGACGGCGAGCTCACGTCCGGGGAAGGTGCTGTCCAGGGCGTCGCGCCACGCTTGCGTGATGTGACGGCACGCCCGGCCGACCGCCTCGGGCCTCGCGGCCGGGCCGGCGATCTCCAGGACGTGGACGTGGTTGATCAGGTCCTCGACCGCGGGGCGGCCGCCGGGGCGACGCTCGCGGAGCTCCGCGAAGGTGTCGGGCTCGAAATGGTCGGCCATCAGAACGTAGCCGTCGACCTCCATGAATCGGGGCCAGAACAGGCCCGCCAGATCCTGTGCCGCCCCGTGGTTCCCGGGCTCGATCAGGTCCAGCACCGCCGCCAGGAGCTGCGCGAAGCGGTGCGGATCGTCCACGGCGCGCGAGGCCTCGCAGACGGTCTGCGCGACCGCGGTCGTGGCATCGGCGTCGAGGGCCATCCTCACAGCGCCCGCGGCGCGGGCGCGGCGGAAAACCTGGTCGTACTCGGCTCGGTTGGCGCCCCCCGACCCGATCTGGTCCCGCAGCGCCCAGGCGCGGTCGTCCAGGTCCTGCTCCAGGCGCTCGACTTCGTCTCGCCGCGGTCCGCCGTAGCGGTGGTTCATCAGGTCATCGACGGTCTCCTCCAGCAGTGGCTTGGAGAGCCGGGCGGCGCGCACCGCAGCGACCGCGGCGGCGAGCGCCACGTCTCGCTGCAGTTGCTCCGTTGCGCTGAGCAGGCGGGTGGCGAGCTCAGCTCCGATGGCGATCTCTAGTGGTCGCTCGGGCATCCGGGCCTCCTGGGAGGTGCTTGCGGGTGGTGTCATGATGGCGCGTATGGCCGCGGCGCGAGTCCGGACCGGCGGTTCGGTTGGGCGGTTGGCCGCGCTCGCGGGCTCCTATGCCCGCCGGGTGTCACCGGCGGTGCTGGAGCAGCACGGGGATGGGTCGGTGTTCTCCGCGCTCGGGGTGTGGCTGCTGCTGGCGGCCTGCGCTCCGGTGGCGCAGGGGTCTGATCGGGCCGCGCTCGAGGAGGCGCTCGGGTGTCCCGCGGACGAGGCCGGGCGTCTGCTGACGGCGTTCGTGGCCGCGCCGCCGCCGGCGCTGAAGGCGGCTCTGGCGGTGTGGGTGCGGATCGCAGACGCCACGGCCGAGGTGGCCCAGTGGGCCCGCGGCCTGCCCGACGGAGTGCAATCGGGGTTCATGCCCACCCAGGCGGAGGCCGACGCGTGGGCGGAGCGCGAGACGCTCGGGTTGATCGGGCAGTTTCCGCTGGAGATCGATGAGCTGACGCGGATCGTGCTGGCCTCGGCGCTCGCAACGAAGGTGTCGTGGGAGGTGCCCTTCGGAGTGGTCCCCGCGGCCGACCATTGCGCTGTGGGGAGTGGGTGGGCGTCCGCCGTGTCGCGGCTGCTCTGGGACGGTGAGCCCGAGGGGCACGCGATGATCGCCCGAACCGAGGCGGCGGGCATCGTCGCGGTCCATTGTGCCGTGGCCCGCGAGGACCTGACCGTCATGTCGGTCTCCGCGGCGCCCGACGTGGATCGTGGGGCGGTCTGTGCCAGCGCCCATGAGGTTGCCGCGAGGGTGTGTGGGGACTGGGGGAGGGGCGCCTGCTCGCTGTATGACCTACCCCTCGGCCCCGGCCACTCCTGGGAGATCTCCGAGCAGCAGGTACCGACGTACGTGCCGGAGTCGCGCCCAGAACGGATCGCCGGCGTCGCTCTGCCGGCCTGGAGGATGAAGGGCGATCTCGACCTCACGCTGTCGCCGGCGTTCGGCACGGCTCCGGCGCTCGAGACCCTGCGGACGCTGATCGGCCCCCGGCCCGACGATCAGTGCGAAGCCGCCCAGGCGGCGGTCGCGTCGTTCACCCGCTACGGCTTTGAGGCGGCGGCCGTCACGGCGCTGGGGATCCGCGCGAGCGCCGCCCGCCTGCCGGTGGGGCGGTCGATGCAGCGGACCGCCGTGCTGCGCTTCGACCATCCCTTTGCCGTGGTGGCGATCGCCGTCGGGGAGGATGCGGCTTTCGACGGGCTGCCGCTGTTCAGCGCGTGGGTGCACGAGCCCACCGAACCCGAGGACGACCCGCCCGGCTCGCCTCGCCATGGGCGTGGCGGCGCGTCAGGGCACTAGCTCAACGGCTTCAGCGGCGGAGCAGCCGTTCCTGAAGCTCGCGCAGCTCGGGCACAGGGATGGCGCCGAGCTCGTCGCGCAGTCTCCGTCGCAGGCGCTCGTAGACGCGGAGCGCTTCAGCGCTGGTGCCGCGGGCGGTGAGAAGCTCCATCAGCAGAGCGTGACCGCGCTCTCGATACGGGGCGATTTCGACCAGTTCACGCGCCGCGCGTTCGCCGGGCCCGTGCCATGACGGCCGCGGAGCTGGGCGTCGGGCACGAGGACCTGATCGTCGCCGACGGCGTCTCGGCGACGGTGGCGCTGTTCTCCCTCGAGCGGATCGGGATCCACGTCGAAGGGAGCTACCACGGTACGTCCCAGGAATGGAGCACCGCTCGCGCGACGCTGATCGAGTACAGCCCGGCGCGCTGAACGCACACCGCCAGCACCGAGCCAGTCCGATTGAGCCGCGCGTGCCTGGCCCGCTGCCTAGAATCCGTTGCCGCGCGGACGTAGCTCAGTTGGTAGAGCGTCGGCTTCCCAAGCCGAAGGTCGCGGGTTCGACCCCCGTCGTCCGCTTCAAGAAAAGCCCGCAAAACCGCCTTTACCTATCTGTGTCCGCGGTGTCGGCGCCCGAGAGCGCACGAGGAGGAAGTGGCGCGCTCCGCGGCTGAGTGGCCGGGCAGGACGATCCCGTCGTCGCCGAAGCGCTCGCTGGCGTCGCTTCTGCGGCGTGCCTGCGAGTGCGATCGTCTGACTTCCGACTGGTGGGCGGGGTTTGCGTCAGGTAACGCTCGCACGGGGTGCGAGCGGGATGGTGACGAGGAGGACGGCGCCGCCTATGATCAGCGTCGCGCTGAGGCCGACGGCATCGGCGATCATGCCGCCGGCGAGCGCTCCGGCAAGGAGACCGATCGCGTTCGCGCCGGCGGCGGCGGCGACGCCGGCGGAGGGACGATCGGGGTTGAGGCGGGTGCCCCACAGAACGGTGATCGCGACGACGGTGTTGTAGGTGGTGCCGAAGGTGCCGGCGGCGACGAGCACCGCAGGCAGGCTGTGAGCGGCGAGGCCGATCGTTGCGGTGGCGGCGGCCTGCAGCACTGCGCTGAGGACGAAGGTCCGTCGCGCTCCGAACCGGTGGATGAGGTCGGCGGTGCCGATGCTCAGGAGGCTGGAGATGCCGGCCACGCCCAGCAGGGCTCGCCCCGCGGCCGGGTCAAGGCCGGCGCGGCGCACGCAGTCGACAGCAAAGGTCCAAAACGCGGCGCTGCCGAGTCCGACCAGAACGGCGCTCACGAGCATCGGCGCGGCTGCTCGGGTCACGCCTGAACGGCGGACGCGATCGCCGTATCTGGTGGGCGGGCCGGGGCCTGGCAGGCTACGGGCCGCACATAGGGTGCTCAGGGCGGCGCATCCCGCGAAACCCAGGTAGGCGTCACGCCAGGCGCTGCCCGTGAGGATTGCGATGGGAGCCGCAATGGCGACTCCCCAGCCGGTGCCGCAGTTGATAGTCGCCAGCGTTCTCGCCCGCGTGGCGTCGGGGAGCTGCTTGATGGCCTCGGCGAACGGCGGGTAGATCAGCCCGGCGCTGGCGCCGGCGATCGCCACGCCGAGTCCCAGCGCCACCGGGCCTCCGGCGAGCGCGACGGCCACCGTCCCCACCACCGCCAAACCGCCGCCCGCGACCACGGTAGCGCGCTCGCCAGCATGTGCGACGCAGCGGCTGACCACCGCGGCGGCCACCAAGTAGCTGACGTACGCCAGCGTGCCGACCGCGCCCATCGTGGCGGCGCCGAGCGCGAGAGTGTGCTGAATGTCGGGCAGCAGCAGCCCGTAGCCGTAACGGGCCATCCCAAACGCGGTCGCGACCGTGGCTGATCCGGCCACCGCGAGCATGACCGCGGACGGCTCGCTCGCCGGCCGACTGGTCGCCGTTACAGAGCTCATGGGCGCTCGCTCACCGTGAGTCATTCGATGGGCCGGCTGTGTGCTGCAGCGGGCATCCCGGTCCCGAGCAGCAGGCGCCTCGGTCACACAGCCGGCAGACGTGAAGGGCGGCCGCACGATCATCGGCAACCCCCGCCACCACGCTCTCGAGCAGGTGCTCGAGGGCGTCCCGCTCGTTCCGCGACAAGCCGTTGAGCAACGCCGAGAGCGCGCTCGTTCGCGCGGCGAGGATGGCGGCGGCGGCACGTGAGCCAGCTTGTGTCAGCACCAGAGCGATCGTGCGGCGATCAGCACCCGAACGGCGCTCGACCAGCTCGCGATCCACCAGCCGGTCAACCATCCGGACTGTGGCTGGCTGCGAACGGCCCACGACGCCGGCAAGGTCCCCCACCGAGCAGCCCGGCCAGGCCTGGAGATGCACCAGCGCGCCGGCCTCCGCCTCGCTCACGCCCGGGATTGCTTCAACTGCCGCTCGCAGTCGATCGATCGCTGCCAAGGCTGTGACGCCCAAGAGCTGGTCCACACGATCGGCCATGACATATGCTTAGCACATTTGATGCGCGATGCATACATCCTAGTCCTGCGCGGGGCTACGAGCCCAGCTTCACACGACCCCTGTTCCCGTGGCACGGTCGCTGAACTGCCTAGCCAGTGTGCTCCCTGGTTAGCCAGTCGTGCAGCATGGTGGCTAGAGCGACGGGCTGGTCGATCTGAACAAGGTGCCCGGCGGCGTCGATGAGCTCGAGCCGCGCGTTGGGAATGAGATCGGTGAGGCGGTGGGCACGATCGATGGGAATCCAGGTGTCCTTCTCACCCCAGACGACCAGCACAGGAAGGTCAAGCTCGTGATAGCGCGACTCGATCTCGTCGGTGTAGGTCTGGTCGGCCTGAGCGATCTGGCGATAGAACGCTTGCTGGCCCTCCGGTCCGAGCCACGGGGCGACGAGCATGTCCGCTTGTGCCGGGGTCAGCCCGGCGTGGCTGGCACCTGCCACGTAGGCGCGGATCGCGCCCTCGTGCACAGCAGCGGGAAGGGCGCCGAACACCTCGGCATGTTCACGTACCAGGCGAAAGAAGTCTGACCCCCATGGCGCAACAGCCACGACGTCGACGAGCGCGAGCGACGCGTACCTGGCGCCGTGGAGCAGATGGGCGCGCAACGCGACGGCGCCTCCGTAGTCGTGTGCGACCACATGCGGGGAGTCGAGCTCCCAGTGACGCAGCAGCTGGGCGAAAACCTCGCCCTGGACATCAAGGGACACACGGCCGTCGGGCGCGGGGCGCGACGAACCGTAGCCGGGCATGTCCCAGAGGTAGGTCGTGTACTGCGAACTCAGTGCTTCGGCGAACGGCAACCACAGCCATGAGGACCACGGGGTCCCGTGACAGAAGACGACCGGTGGTCCGGAACCATGACGGTCCCACCTGATTCGGCACCCGTTCCATTCGTGCTCGTGGGTCAACTCCACCACCCATGAATCATCGCCTACCAGGGCAGCCTCTTGGACGGTCGCCAGAGCACGCAGTCGCACCGACACCGCCTGCTCGCGGGCGCAAGAGCAGCTTTCACAGCCCAGGCCTCGACCGCGATCATGCTCTGAGACATCAAACGCGCGGAACGAAACGCTGAGCTGGTGTCTGCTCGACCCCGCCTTTCACTCCAGCGCTGCCCCGGCAGGACGACAAACAACAGCAGTCCGTCCCTCGACCGGCAGCGAAGGCGGGCGTGCCCCGTCGGTTCGCACCGCATCAGCTCCGTCACGCGCACGCGGTGAAGATGGCGCGCGAGGGCGTGCCACTGGTCGTCATCCAGCGCCAGCTCGGGCATGCAAGCCTCGGGGTCACGTCCATTTACCGGCAGGGGATCGACAGCTCGGAGATCATCCATACCGTCCGCTCGCGCCCGGCTCCGGTGATACCGGCCAGCGCGGCCTGCACACCCCGCTCCAGATCAGTCGCGGAGGGGCGGCTGCTGGGTCAACGGCTCGCTTTCCGCGCTCGCGAGGTTCCCGACACGACCGGCGCGAAGTACCGCGGCGCGAGCGGAGCGCGTCTGAGCACTCACCGCGGCAGAGACCGAGTACACGCTGTCGGACATCGTGATCGGCGATGGGCAGCCGTGCTGTGGGTCGCCAACGTTCACGCCCAGGTCGCGATTCCGGCCGCGAGAGCCTCGATTACGTGCGCGGCGGGTGGCATTGCCGCGATCTCATCGGCTAGCCGGAGCGCTCCGGCGCGTTCGGCGGACCGGCTGTCGAGAAC
>JBAQGP010000162.1:0-8739 GCA_049287845.1 Solirubrobacteraceae bacterium
GCGTCGGCCAGCGCCGGCGCCATGAGGGCGCCGCACAGGACGACGAGCAGCGGTAGGACGCGCAGCAGCCGGCGGGGCGAGGGGGCCCGCCCCCCGGTCCACAGGTTCTGGACCGGGTCAACACCCCCGGGACGGCCGCGCGCCACGCGGACTTCCAGCATACGCCGAGCCACCGTAGCGGAAACCCCGGCGTATGCACGCAAGTTGCGCTGCGTCCGCCCCGCCTGCTATCTCCGCGGCCCTATTTGACGAACAGGATCTCCGAGTACTTCGGCAACGGCCACAGGTCGTCGGCGACGATCTTCTCCAGCCTGTCCGCGGTGGTCCGCACCGCCTCCATCGCGGGGATGGTGGTATCGCGCATGTACTCAGCGTGCTTGAGCAGATCGTCGTGGGGCTGGTTCTCCGCGAGGTTGGCGCTCTCGAGCTCCCGGATCGCCTCCACGAAGCCCGACACCAGCGCCTCGGTCTCGGAGGCCAGCTCCCCCATCTGGGCGCTGAGCAGCAACGCAAGATGGCGGGCGGCGGCCGGCAGCAGCATCGTCCTGGCGATCGAGGCGGCGACCTCGGACTCGATGTTGAGCTTGGTGACGTATTGCTCGAGGAACACCTCGTAGCGACTCTCCAGCTCGCGCTGGGAGAGGACGCCGTAGTTGGAGAACAGCGTGACGGTGTCGTCGCTGGTCAGATACGGCAGCGCGTCGGGGGTGGCGCGGAGGTTGAGCAGCCCACGCGACTCGGCCTCGGCGTGCCACTCCTCCGAGTAGTTGTCGCCCCCGAACACGATCTGCTTGTTGGCCGCGTAGCTGCGCTGCAGGATCGGCCGCAGGGCCGCCTCGAGCTCGGTGCCGGACTCCAGCCCCTCCTCGAGTTCCTCGGCGAGGTAGTCGATGGCCTCGGCCACGATCGTGTTGAGCACCGTGTTGGGTAGTGACAGCGACATGCTGGAGCCCAGCGCCCGGAACTCGAACTTGTTGCCCGTGAACGCGAACGGGCTCGTCCGGTTGCGGTCCCCGCCGTGCATCGGCAGCGGCGGCAGCACCGGCGTGCCCAGGCCCAGGAACGACTCGGGCGTGGACTCGCCGACCTCACCCTTCTCGATCGCGTTGAACACCTTCTCGAGCTCGGTGCCCAGGAAGATGGACATGATCGCCGGCGGCGCCTCGTTGGCGCCCAGGCGATGATCCTGGCCGGGCGAGGCGATCGAGGCCCGCAGCAGGCCTTGGTGCTTGTTGACAGCCTGGATGACGGCGGCGCAGAAGAACAGGAACTGGAGGTTCTCATGGGGGGTGGCGCCCGGTTCGAGCAGGTTCTCACCGGTGTCGGTGCCCATCGACCAGTTGTTGTGCTTGCCCGATCCGTTGACGCCGGCGAACGGCTTCTCGTGCAGCAGGCAGATGAGCCCGTAGCGGCGGGCCACGTTCTGCATGATCTGCATCGTCAGCTGCTGGTGGTCGGCGCCGACGTTGGAGTTCTCGAAGATCGGCGCCAGCTCGTACTGGTTGGGCGCGACCTCGTTGTGGCGGGTCTTGACCGGGACCCCCAGCTTCTGCAGCTCACGCTCGGTGTCCAGCATGTAGGCGAGGATCCGCTCGGGGATGGAGCCGAAGTAGTGATCGTCGAGCTCGTGGCCCTTGGGCGGCTTGGCGCCGAACAGGGTGCGCCCGGTGGTGATGAGGTCGGGACGCTCGAAGAAGTACTGCTCATCGATGAGGAAGTACTCCTGCTCGGGGCCGACGGTGGTGAAGATCCGCCCGGCGTCGCTGTTGCCGAACAGCTTCAGGGCGCGCATCGCCGACTTGCTCAAGGCGTCCATGGAGCGCAGCAGCGGGATCTTGTGGTCCAGCGCCTCACCCGTCCACGACGCGAACGCGGTGGGGATGCACAGCAGTGCGCCGTTGGGGTTCTCCAGGATGAACGCCGGGCTCGTCGGGTCCCAGGCGGTGTAGCCGCGGGCCTCGAACGTGGCCCGGATGCCGCCGGTGGGGAACGACGACGCGTCGGGCTCGCCCTGGATGAGCTCCTTGCCGGAGAACTCGGCCAGGGCCGTGCCCTCGCCGGTGGGGCCGTAGAAGCTGTCGTGCTTCTCGGCGGTGAGACCGGTCAGCGGTTGGAAGACGTGGGTGTAATGGGTGGCGCCCTTCTCCAGCGCCCACTCCTTCATGGCCAGGGCGACGGCGTCGGCGAGGCTGGTGTCCAGAGCCTCTCCGCGGGCCAGGGTCTTGGACAGCTTCTTGAATACGTCCTTGGGCAGCCGCGTGCGCTGGACGGCGGAGCTGAAGACGTTTGCGCCGAATACCTGGTTGTCGGAGGCGGTGAGGTCCGGGGCCCCGATCCCGTGCCCGTTGGGACTCCACCGGGCGGCATGAACGTTCTGCTGGCGGATAGGCATTCTCTCTGGTTGTTCCTTCCGGGTGGGTGGGAACCGTTTCTGGGAGCCGGTTTCCCAGGCGCGGGTACTGGGACTTCTCATGAAGACGAGCGCCAAAGCGTAGGCGACGTGTGCCCACGGGTCACTATCCCAATGGCCAAACCGTGCCCCCTGGAGTCGGCCCGACGGCGAACAGATGCCGCTATTTGGAGCCTTCCGCCCCCGGGATGCCCAGAAGCGACCCCACCTGAGAGAATCAGGGGCGTGCCGATCGACGCCGAGACCGGCCCCGCGTCCGTCTATGCCCCGGACCCGGGCCGCTACGACAAGCTCACATACCGCCGGTGCGGGCGCAGCGGCCTGAAGCTGCCGCCGATCTCGCTGGGGCTGTGGCAGAACTTCGGCGACGACCGGCCCCTGGGCATCTCGCGCGCCATCCTGCGCCGCGCCTTTGACCTGGGGATCACCCACTTCGACCTGGCCAACAACTACGGGCCGCCGTACGGGTCGGCGGAGATCAACTTCGGCCGCATCCTCGCCGAGGACTTCCACCACCTGCGCGACGAGCTGGTCATCTCCACCAAGGCGGGCTATGACATGTGGCCGGGCCCCTACGGCGACTGGGGATCGCGCAAGTACCTGCTGGCCAGCCTGGATCAGAGCCTGAAGCGCATGGGTCTGGACTACGTCGACATCTTCTACTCGCACCGCGCCGACCCCGAGACGCCGCTGGAGGAGACCATGGGCGCGCTGGACGCCGCCGTGCGTCAGGGCAAGGCACAGTACGTCGGGATCTCCTCATACAGCCCGCGGCGCACGGAGGAGGCAATCGAGATCCTGCGCCATCTGGGGACGCCGGTGCTCATCCACCAGCCCTCCTACTCGATGTTCAACCGCTGGATCGAGCCGGAGCTTCTCGGTGTGCTCGAGCGCGAGGGGGTGGGGGCCATCGCCTTCTCGCCGCTGGCCCAGGGGCTGCTGACCAACAAGTACCTCGAGGGCGTGCCCGATGACTCGCGCGTGCGCCGGGGCCTGCACTTCTCGGCCGACCTCATCACGCCGGAGAACGTCGCACGGGTCAGGGCGCTCAACGAGATCGCCGCCCGGCGCGGCCAGAGCCTGGCCCAGCTCGCCATCGCCTGGGTCCTGCGTGACTCGCGCGTCACCTCGGCACTGGTCGGCGCCTCGAGCGTGGCCCAGCTCGAGGACACGGTCGCGTCGCTGGACAACCCCGACTTCGACGAGGCCGAGCTGGCCGAGATCGACGAGCACGCTGTCGACGGCGCGCTCAACATCTGGCAGCAGTCCTCGGACACGACGTAGCCGTCGCCGCCGGCGGGGTGGCTGCGGCGGACCTGTGGCGGATCTTTCATGAGATAGCTTCAAGATCCGCCACACGCGGCAGCCCGCTCACTGCTTGGTGACGATCTGGCCGTTGTTGTTGACGTAGGACTGCGCCGGGGCCTGTCGCACGTCAACGGCGAATGTGCCGTGCGGCGCCGAGCCGTTGGAGAGGACGGCCTTCGCCTTGCCGTTGAGCCCGGCGGCCACCTGCCAGGCGACGACATGCTTGCCGGCCTTCACCGCGGTGACCGCCCAGTCAAAGCGTGCGCTACGGCCCGGCTTGAGCTGCCCCAGCGCCCAGGTGTTGGCGTAGGCCGTCACCGCCGCGCCCTGGCCGCCGTTCTGACAGCTGTAGCCGCACGCGCCCGGCGCGCGGTCGACGACCCACAGTGGTCGCGACGAGTTGGCCAGGTAGCTCTGATCGATGGTGGCGCCGAAGGCCGCCGAGCTCGAGCCCTCGCCCTTACGGGCCGGATAGGCGCAGGTGACGTTGCAGATCGTGACGGCCACGTCGGGGATCGTCGTGTGGCCCGCGTTGCGCACCTCGATGACCAGGTGCGTGTGCTGCGCGAGCCGCTGCGAGGCGGGGAACCGGGCGGCGCTGACGGCGACCGCAAAGTTCCCACTGGGCTCTGACGCGGCCTGGCTCTGGCCACCGCCGCAGCCCGAGACGACCAGGGTCACCCCGAGCCCGGCGACCATCCCACAGGACCTCATTCTCCAGGCGCTCAACGCGGGCGGAACATACCACCCAGGCGGCAGGCCCAAACCCGGGTGCGCCCAGGCGCGAGTGTGGCGCGGGACGGGGGGCCGCGCTCATTGCACCGGCGTTTGGTTCCCTGTTGGGATCCACCCCCTTTGTGGGTAGGCTTGTGCCCACCCTGCCGCCCCGCGGGCAGGTTCGAGAGCCTGGGAGGAACCAGAACCGTTGATCCGAGCAGTCGCCGACCGCGCGTTTCTGCCGACCAAATCCGTGCTGGAGGAGGTCGGCAACATGATGATCCTCACGGGCCGGACGCTCGTCTCCGCGGTGCGGCCGCCGTACCCGTACGGCAGCGAGTTCGTGAGCCAGTTCCTGTTCGCCATGCGGCTGTGCTGGTTCCCGCTGCTCATCTCGACGATCGCGTTCGGTTACGAGGCGCCCGGGCTCCAGGCCGCCAACTTCCTGGTCCTGTTCGGCGCCCTTGACCGCCTCGGCGGCTTCTTCGTGCTGGCCTCGATCCGCGAGTTCGCGCCGTTCGTCGACGCCATCGTGCTCGCCGGCGTGGCGGGAACGGCGATCACCGCCGACCTCGGCGCCCGCAAGATCCGCGAGGAGCTCGACGCGCTGCAGGTCCTTGGCGTGGATCCGATCAAGAACCTCGTCGTGCCGCGCTTCCTGGCCCTGATGCTCGTCACCGGCCTGTTTGACATCTACGCGCTGATCTTCGGTGTGTTCGGCGGCATCCTGGCCACCGTCGTCAACCACGCCCCGCTCGGGCCGTTCTTCGCCACCTTCTTCAACAACGCCGAGACCACGGACCTGTGGGGCTCGGTGGTCAAGACCACGCTGTTCGGCGCGATCATCGCGATCGTCTGCTGTTACAAGGGGATGACTGCGTCCGGAGGCGCCGAGGGGGTGGGGCGCGCGGTCAACCAGGCGGTGGTCATCGCCTTCCTGGGCGTGTTCGCGTTCAACTACGCGTTCACGCAGACGCTGCTGGCCACCCATCCCGAGATCACGAACATCATCAAGTGATCACGCATGAATGACCTCGTCGCCACGCCCAAGGGCTGGATCGAATCCTTCGGGGAGATCGTCAAGTTCGGCTCCCAGATGATCCGCGACGTGGCGACGCTGCGTGTCCTGAGGTTCTTCGGCGAGGCGCTGCGCCAGGCCGGCATCCTCATCGTCTCCTCGACGCTGGTCATCTGGGGCCTGGTCTTCATCATCGGCCTGGAGTGCGGGATCGAGGGCGCCTACTTCACCTACGGTGAGGGCACGCCCGCCTACTCCGGCGTGTTCGCGGCGTGGTGTGACCTGCGTGAGCTCGTGCCGCTGGTCTTCGGCTACATGATGGCCGCCAAGGTCGGCACCGGGATCGTCGCGGAGCTGGGCTCGATGCGGATCTCCGACGAGATCGACGCGCTGGAGGTCATGGGTATCAGCGGGATGCGCTTCCTGTGCGCAACCCGCCTGCTGGCGGCGCTGCTCGTCCTGCCCTTCGTCTACCTGTGCTCGATCGGCGCCGGCTTCTTCGCCAGCTATCTGGCGGTGGTGCAGCAGATCGGCTACGTCTCGTCGGGCGGCTTCTTCTTGATCTTCTGGCAGTTCCAGAACCCGCCGGACCTCTTATACAGCTTGATAAAGGCGATGGCGATGGCGATCGTCATCGTCATCGTCGGCTGCTATTACGGGTATAACGCCAGCGGAGGCCCCGTCGGGGTCGGGACCGCGACAGCGAAGTCGATGGTCCTCAACCTCGTCTCGGTGCACCTCATCGGGATGCTCGGAACCCAGCTCTTCTGGGGGGCCAACCCCAGAGCACCAATCGGAGGCTAGCGTCGTGTTTGGGAAATTCGTGAGCAGTCTCGGGAGTGGCTGGGCGTGGCTGGCGGGGGGCGACGACCTAAGTCGTACTGGTGGTCCGGCATGGTCGTCGCCTCCCGTCAGGCGCGTCCAGACGCCGCGAGGCTGCCATCGAAATTGTCAAACACGACGTTAGGGACTCAATGGATAACGCCAGCGACGACCCGCGCACCGTCTCTGATCAGAGCGAGGAGCACGACGCCGAGGCCCGCGGTGCCCAGGTGGAGCTCTCGCCTGAGGAGCGCGAGGAGCAGGTCAAGAGCGCGGCCCCCGGGTCCGAGCAGTCCGGGTCGCGGGTGTCGGTCGTGGACGAGTCCCCCCGGCCCGAGCCGCCCGACGGCGTCGACGGCGACGAATACAAGTGGCACACCTACAAGGTGTACCCCTCGGGACGGCCCGACGCCGTCGAGTTCATCGACACCTACAAGTCGTTCGGACGCTCCCACATCCTGCAAGGCCTGAACATGGGTCTGCCCGAGGGCATGGTGTCGATGATCCTGGGACCGTCCGGCACCGGTAAGTCGGTGTGCATCAAGCACATGGTCGGCCTGCTGTACCCCGATCGCGGCGACATTCTGGTCCCCGGCCAGTCGGTGCCCGACATGGCCGACGACGACCTGTTCGACATGCGCAAGAAGTTCGGCCTCCTCTTCCAGGACGGGGCGCTGTTCGGTTCGATGGACCTCTACAACAACGTCGCCTTCCCGCTGCGCCAGCACACCGAGAAGGGCGAGGACGAGATCGAGGACATCGTCATGCGCCGCCTCAACGAGGTGGGCCTGGGCCACAGCCGCACCAAGATGCCCAACGAGCTCTCAGGCGGCATGCGCAAACGCGCCGGGTTCGCTCGCGCGCTGGTGCTCGAGCCCGACATCGTCCTCTTCGACGAGCCCGACTCCGGCCTGGATCCGGTGCGCACCGCCCTGCTGGGCGAGCTCATCCTGGAGATCCACCGCGACATGATGGATGAGGCCAAGCAGAACCAGAAGGAGCATCTCCCCACGTTCTGCGTCATCACCCACGACATCATGAGCGCGCGCCGGGTCGCGGACTACATCAACGTCCTGTGGAAGGGCCGGATCGTGGAGGCCGGCCCGGCCGAGGACATGCTCAATTCGGACAACCCGTTCATCCGCCAGTTCCTCTCCGGGGAGTCGCAGGGCCCCCTGACGATGGACTAGGCACGAGAGGCGGCGTCCGCAAAGCGGAGTCTGGGTAGCCTCGGGCGCAATGAGGGCCAGGAGGTTTGAGAGGCTGTGCAGCGCCGCGACGCGGCGCCCGATCCTGACGGTCGGGATCGTGGTCGGGCTGGCGCTCGGCGGCGCGCTGCTCGCGCTGGGCCTGAGGCCGTCGGCCGGCATCGACACGTTCGTCAGCTCATCGTCGGCCAGCTACAAGGCCACCGCTGAGGACGAGCGCCGCTTCGGCGACGACGCCGTGGTCATCCTCATCCGCGAGTCGCTGCCCAAACTGGTGCAGACGAAGGACCTCGCCACGCTCACCCAGCTCGAGGCCTGCCTGGCCGGCCAGTACGTCGTCGCCAGCTCGACCCTGCAGGCGTTCACGCCGGTCAAGGCCGGGACGCATGCCGCCTATGGCGGTCCCAACAGCCCGTGTGGGCATCTCATGACGTCTCGTGCCACTCAGGTGGTCTACGGTCCGGGCACCTTCCTCAACCGCGCGGTGTCGGCGGTCAACTCGGGGATCCGCGCGCAGATCGCCGCCGCCACCCAGGCCACTCGGGCGGCGGAGGCCAAGGCCTACCAGCTCGCCATCGGCGAGGGCATGACCAAGCGCAAGGCCCTGCAAGAGGCGACAGCCGCCGGGCGGCTGGAGTACTCCAGCCAGCTCCAGGGCCTGGAGCAGCTCGCCGTCAGCTCCGGGCTCAACGGGGTCCCGTCGATCGACGATCCCACCTTCATCCCCCAGATCGTGTTCGACCAGACGCGCGGGGTCAACCAGCCGAAGGCCCGCTTCTCCTACCTGTTCCCGACCAAGAGCTCGACGCTGATCCAGGTGCGCCTCCGCGCCTCGCTGTCTGACACCCAGCAGGCCCAGGCGATCTCCTGGATCCGCCAGGCGATCACCATGCCGATGTTCCGCTCGGCCTATGGCGGCAAGTACATCATCACCGGCGTGCCGGTGGTGATCAACGACCTGGCCAGCCAGATCACCGCGTCGATCGCCGGTCTGCTCATCGCCGCGCTGCTGGTGATGGCGGCCACGCTGCTCTTGGTCTTCCGCAACCGCCTCCGGCTGCTGCCCCTGGCAGTGGCGCTGGCCGCCACCGGCATCACGTTCGGCCTGCTGGCGGTGCTGGGCGCGACCCTGACCATGGCCTCGATCGCGGTGCTGCCGATCCTCATCGGCCTGGGCGTGGACTACGCGATCCAGTTCCAGGCCCGTGCCCAGGAGGCGCGAATGCTGGCCGCGCGCGAGGGCGCCGGCCCCATCT
>JBAQGP010000163.1:0-8072 GCA_049287845.1 Solirubrobacteraceae bacterium
GTTTTCTTGAGCTTGTGCGCGGCGGGGTCGCGCGGGCGGAAGTCCGCGACCGCCGCGGCCATCAGCAGCACGTCGGTGGCGTCGAAGCGCTCATCACAGGCCGCCTTGAGCTCGGCCGCGGTTCCGACGGGGATGACGGTGACGCCCGGCGGTGCGGGCAGCGACACGTTGGCGGCGATCGCCGTGACCTCGGCACCGCGGCGGGCGGCGCGCTCGGCCAGGGCGAAGCCCATCCGCCCGCTGGAGCGGTTGCCGAGGTAGCGCACGCTGTCGATCGGTTCGCGGGTGCCGCCGGCGGTGACCAGCACGCGCACACCGAACCAGATCCCGCCCACCCCGGACCAGCCCCCACCCACCCGCGCCGCCTCGGCCAGCTGGGCCTCGATCGCCTCCAGCAGCTCGGCGGGCTCTGACAGGCGGCCGGGCCCGTGCTCGCCGTGAGAGGCGAGGTCCCCGATGCCGGGGCCGATCACGGTCACGCCGCGGTCGGCCAGCAGCGTGAGGTTGGCCTGCACCGCCGGGTGCAGGTACATGCGGTTGTTCATCGCCGGAGCCACCGCCACCGGACACCCGGCCGCAAGCGCCGCCGTGGTGATCAGGCTGTCGGCGTGGCCGTGGGCCAGCTTGGCGACGGTGTTGGCGCTGGCGGGAGCGATGAGGTAGAGGTCGGCGTTCTCGACCAGGGCGAGATGGCTGATCGGCGCGCGGTCGGGCGTGAGCTCACCCGGGTAGGCGCCGCGGAGCGGGTCATCCTCGAACTCGCTGCTGAGCACCGGCGCGCCGGTGATCCCGGCGAACGACGCCGCGCCGACGAAGCGCTGGCTGGACTCGGTCTGGATCACGCGGACCGCGTGCCCGGCCTTGATCGCCAGCCGTGCCGTCTCCAGCATCTTGTAGGCCGCGATTCCGCCCGTCACTCCGAACAGCAGTCGCGCCACCCTGTCTACCGCCTTCTGGTCTGAGCCGAGTGCTTCCTACACCGGCGGGCTGGTCAACCCCATCGTCAACGGTAGTGGTACTTCAGCTTGCCCTGCGCCACTTCCTCCAGGGCGATGGTCAGATAGTTCTTGGACCGGGTATCGACCATCGGGGGCGGGAACTCATCGAAGGTCCCCTCGCCGAGGTTGTGGTAGTAGGAGTTGATCTGGCGGGCGCGCTTGGCGGCCACGAGCACACTGGCGTAGTCGGAGTCGACGTGGTCCAGGAGCTTGTCGATACGGGGTGAGATCAAGGTCGGCCTTTGCTCGGGGGGTACTGACCAAGGTTAGCGGGCGATGTGCAACACGTTGCCAGGACTGCCCGCCTCCTCAGGGGGACGAGTCGCCCCCCACCTCGCCCCGCACGATGTCCACCAGCTCGTCCAGCGCCTCCTCGAGGCGGTCGTTGACGACGACGTGGCTGAACTCCGTCTGGGCGTCGAGCTCGGCCTCGGCGGTCCGCAGCCGCGCGTCGACCTGTTCGGGCGTGTCGGTGCCGCGGCCGACCAGCCGGGTTCGCAGTGCCTCCCGGCTCGGCGGAGCGATGAACACCTGGAGCGCCTCGGGCATCGCCTCGCGAACCTGGCGGGCGCCCTGGACCTCGATCTCCAGCACCACGGGCTCGCCGCGGCGCAGCCGCCCCTCGAGCTCCGCACGCAGGGTTCCGTAGCGCCGGCCCGAGTAGGTGGCGTGCTCGACGAACTCCCCGCCGGCCACGCGCTGCTCGAACTCCTCGGGGCCGAGGAAGTGATAGTCGACGCCCTGCGTCTCGCCCGGCCGGGGGGCGCGCGTCGTGGCCGACACCGACAGCCCGAGCTGCGGAACACGCTCCAGCAGACCGCGAATGAGGGTTCCCTTGCCGACGCCGGACGGACCGGTGATCACGAAGACTCTGGCCACCGGCGCAGAGCAGGTGCGCTCAGCGGCGGCGCAGCAGGGCGACGAGCTCGCCGCGCTGGCGCTCGGAGAGGCCGCCGAGGGTCTTGCTCGGCGAGATCCGGCACTGGCCCAGGATCTTGTTGACCTTCACGCGCCCGTACTTGGGGACGGCCAGGAGCAGGTCGAACACCTTGGCGGTCTGGAGATAGTCCGGCGGATCGAGCAGCAGCTCGTGAATCGGACTGCGCCCCGCCTTGAGATCGCGCTTGAGCTGCGCGCGGCGGCTGCGGATATCGTTGGCGCGCTGCAGCGCCTCCATGCGCTGCACGAGCGAACGCTCCGGTGCGGCGACCTGCTTGGGGAACGATTCGCTGACCGTCGGCATGCGCGGCGACTATACATCTTGGGGCGGGCCGATCAAGCCCAAATCCCGCAATTCGACTCAAGCTCAACTTGAGGTTCAGCATTGTCGAGCCTAGTTGCGTATTTCGCGTTGGTTTGCAGGGGCTTTTTACTCCCTATACCGGCTCGTTCCGATCAGCGGCGGAGCCCGGCCAGCCCCCGCCCGGAATGGCGGGGCGCATCGGCTGCGCGCGCTAACTCGGAGGCGATTCGCGCGCCCGCCGACGGGTCGCGAAAGCTCTCTGTGCCAATTGCCACGAGGGTCGCTCCGGCGCAGATCAGCGCATGGGCGTGGCGGCCGTGCGCGACCCCGCCCATGCCGATGATCGGGATCCCCACCGCGTCGGCCACCGACCGCACCTGAGCCAGCGCGATCGCACGCACCGCCGGCCCCGAGACCCCGCCCGTCGTCCCCCCCAGCCACGGTTCCCCGGTCCGCGGGTGCAGCGCCATGCCGCGAATCGTGTTGATCAGCGACACCGCGCTGGCGCCCTCCGCCTCGGCCGCGATCGCCACCGCCGCGACGTCGGAGGCATTCGGGGTGAGCTTGACGATCAGCGGCTTGTCGGTCAGCGGTCTGACCGCGCTCATCAGCCGTGCCACCTCTCCGGGATCGGCACCCATGACCAGCCCGGTCTCCACGTTGGGGCAGGAGACGTTGAGCTCGAGCCCGGCCACCTCATCACGCTGGGCGAACGCGGTCACCAGCCGGACCACCTCGTCGCGGCTGAAGCCCATCACATTGACGATCAGCGGTACCGGCAGCCGGGCAAGCTCGGGCAGATCGTGGGCGAGATAGCCCTCGAGACCCTTGTTGGGCAGTCCGATCGAGTTCATCAGCCCGGCAGGCAGCTCCCACAGCCGAGGCGGCGGGTTGCCCTGGCGCGGGGCGAGCGTCACCGTCTTGGACACGAAGGCGGCGAACGGGAAGTTGTCGATGAGCGCGTCCCCGAAGGCCCGGCGCGCGGCGATGGCGTCAAAGGTCCCCGAGGCGTTGATGACGGGGTGCGCCAGCTCGATGCCGCAGAAGTCAACGGGGCTCATCGCGGGGGTCTGGGGATCAATGCCCGGCTCCGGGCGGTCTCTAGACGCGCGGCGTCGATGACCGGCCCGTCGACGCACAGGCGGATGTAGCCGTCGGTGGTCGGCACCACGCAGCCGAAGCACGCCCCGTAGCCGCACGCCATGCCGGACTCCAGGGCAAGCTGGGCGGGTACGCCGCGCTCGGCGCATAGGACGCGGACGGCCTCGAGCATCGGCGGCGGGCCGCAGGCGTAGACCTCGGCCTCCGGGTCCTCGTCAAGGGCGTCGGTCAGCAGTGTGGTGACCAGGCCGTGGTGCCCGGCGCTGCCGTCGTCGGTGGCCACCGTCGTTGCGCACAGGAGCTCCGCCCCGGGCGCGTGAGCGCCGTCGCGAAAGCCGAGCAGCGCGGACGGCGGATCGGAGCCGCGGGCCTGCGCGATCAGCTCGTCCTGCCAGATGGCCAGCGGCGCGATCCCCACCCCGCCGCCGATGAGCAGCGGCCGGCGGCCCTCGCGCGGCGGCGCGAAGCCGACCCCCAGCGGACCGACCAGCATCAGCTCGTCCCCGGGCGCAAGCTCACACAGACGTGCGGTGCCGGGCCCGACGTCCTCGATGAGGAAGTGCAGCTCGTCGCTCTGGGCCGGGGCGCGCATGACGCTGAATGCGCGCGGCAGGTACGGGCGCTCGTCGGCGCCTCCCCCCCACCCCCGTGCCGCTCTGAGCATGTAGAACTGACCCGCCACGGGCCGCGGCCCGGACGGATCGGCGCAGCGCAGGACGGTGTAGGCCCCGTGGCGCTCGGCCGCCACGACTCGCGCCGCCCGTGCGCCGAAGGGCGCCTGCACGCGGCCGGTGACGGCGCCGATCACGGGGAAACGGATTCCCGCCCGCCCGCGGGTGACCTCGTCTCGCGCGCGCCGGTGCGATGCAGCTCCTGGAGAGAGACGACCCCGGGCTCCCCGCGCTGGGCGGAGATGATCGCCCGGGCCGCCGCCAGGCCGCCCGACATCGTGGTGATGCACGGGATCCCGCGGGCGATCGCCGCCGCGCGGATCTCGTAGCCGTCGGTGCGCGCGCGGGTGCCGGTCGGGGTGTTGATGACCAGGTCCACGGCTCCGCGCTCGATCCAGTCCACGACGTTGTTGGGTCCCTCGTTGAGCTTGTTGATGTGAGTGGCGGGGATCCCCATACGCCGCAGCGACTGGGCCGTGCCGCGGGTGGCGATGATCTCGAAGCCGAGGTCGTGCAGGATGCTGGCGATCCCGATGGCGGCGGGCTTGTCGCCGTCGGCGACCGTGAGGAACACGGTTCCCTGGTTGGGCAGCTTGGCGCCCGCCGCGGCCTGCGCCTTGGCGAACGCGGTCGGGAAGTCGGCGGCGATGCCCATCACCTCGCCGGTCGAGCGCATCTCCGGACCGAGCAGCGAGTCCGCACCGGCGAAGCGGCTGAACGGCAGCACGGCCTCCTTCACGCACACATGCCCGCACCGCGCCTCGGCCGGCAGGCCGAGGTCGGGGATCTTCTCGCCCAGCAGGATCCGGCAGGCGAGCTTGGCCAGCGGGCGCCCGATCGCCTTGGAGACGAACGGCACGGTGCGCGACGCGCGCGGGTTGGCCTCGATCACGAACAGGCGGTCGCCGCGGATCGCGAACTGCACGTTGAGCAGGCCGACGACGCCCAGCGCCCGGGCGATCCCTGTCGTCTGGTCGCGGATGCGATCGAGCATGTCCCCGCCCAGCGTGTGTGGTGGCAGCACGCACGCCGAGTCCCCGGAGTGGATCCCGGCCTCCTCCACGTGCTGCATGATGCCGGCGATCCAGACGGTCTCCCCGTCGCACAGGGCGTCGACATCGACCTCGATCGAGTCCTCCAAGAAGCGGTCCAGGTAGATCGTGGGGTGGGCGGAGTTGGCATCCACACCCACCCGCTCCAGGTAGTCGCGCAGGCCGTCGACGTCGTAGACGATCTCCATCGCGCGTCCGCCGAGCACGTAGCTGGGGCGCACGAGCAGCGGGAAGCCCACGCCGGGAGCGGCGGCCAGCGCCTCCTCGGCGCTGGTGGCGGTGGCGTACGGCGGCGCGCTATAGCCGAGGCGGTCCAGCAGCGCTCCGAAGCGGGAGCGATCCTCGGCGAGGTCGATGTTGTCGATGCTCGTGCCCAGGATGGTGACCCCGGCCGCCTCCAGGCCCGAGGCGAGCTTGAGCGGGGTCTGCCCGCCGAACTGGACCACCACACCTTCGGGCTGCTCGAGCCGGCAGACGGCCAGCACGTCCTCGAGCGTGAGCGGCTCGAAGTAAAGGCGGTCAGAGGTGTCGTAGTCGGTGGAGACGGTCTCCGGGTTGCAGTTGATCATGACCGCGTCGCGGCCCTGCTCGCGGACGGTCTGGGCGGCGTGCACACAGCAGTAGTCGAACTCGATGCCCTGGCCGATCCGGTTGGGCCCCGAGCCGAGGATGACCACGCTGGGCCTGTCACCGCGGACGACCTCGTGGCTGGGCCGACCATCCCCCGCTGACCCGGCCCCACCCACCCGCTCCCAGCTCGAGTAGTAGTACGGGGTGCGCGCCGCGAACTCGGCGGCACAGGTGTCGACCGCCTTGTAGGTCCGCTCGCCGGCGAACGGATACCCACCCGCCCCGTCCCCGGCCTCCCACTCGGCCACCAGCTCGGCGAGCTCGCGCAGGAACCACGGGTCGATGCTCGTGCGGCGGCGCAGCTCCTCGATCGGGGTGCCGCGGCGCAGCGCCTCGAGCAGGAGGTCGAAGCGCTCGGCGCCCGGCATCTCCAGCAGCGTGAGCAGCGCCTCGTCGTCGGCCGGGGGCTTGGCCCAGGTGTCGAGCTCGCGCGAGCGCAGCGCCTTGGCGAACGCCTGCTTGAACGTCCGCCCCAGGGCCATCGCCTCCCCCACGGACTTCATGTGCGTCGTGAGGTCGGCCTCGGCCCCGGGGAACTTCTCAAAGGCGAATCGCGGCCACTTGACCACGCAGTAGTCGATGGCCGGCTCGAAGCTCGCCGGCGTGGCCCGGGTGATGTCGTTGGGGATCTCCTGGAGCGTGTAGCCGACGGCGAGCCGAGCGGCGATCTTGGCGATCGGGAAGCCGGTGGCCTTGGAGGCCAGGGCGCTGGAGCGCGACACGCGCGGGTTCATCTCGATGACCACGATCTCGTCGGTGGCCGGGTTGACCGCGAACTGGACGTTGGAGCCGCCGGTCTCCACTCCGACCGCGCGGATGACGGCGATGGCCTGATCGCGGAGCGCCTGGTACTGCTTGTCGGTCAGCGTCTGCTGCGGGGCGACGCACACGCTGTCTCCCGTGTGGACACCCATGGGATCGAGGTTCTCGATCGAGCACACGATCACCACGTTGTCGGTGTGGTCGCGCATGACCTCGAGCTCGAACTCCCCCCACCCCAGCACGGACTCCTCGAGCAGCACCTGGCCGATCGGCGACGCGGCGAGGCCGCCGCCGACGATCCGCTCGATGTCGGGCTCGGAGCGCACGACCCCGCCGCCCGTCCCGCCCAGCGTGAACGCCGGCCGGACGATGAACGGCAGGCCGAGCTCGGGCAGGGCGGCGCGTGCATCCTCGGTGGTGTGGGCGATGAACGAGCGCGGCACGCGCAGTCCGGCCGCGGTCATCGTGTCACGGAAGCGCTCGCGGTCCTCGGCGCGGTCGATCGCGTCGTAGTCGGCACCGATCAGCTCCACGCCGAAGCGCTCCAAGGTGCCGTCCTCATGCAGCGTCTTGGCCAGGTTGAGCGCGGTCTGGCCGCCGAGGGTCGGCAGCAGCGCGTCGGGACGCTCACGCTCGATGACCTGGGCCACCGGCCCGGGCAGGAGCGGCTCGATGTAGGTGGTGGTGGCCACCTCGGGGTCGGTCATGATCGTGGCCGGGTTGGAGTTGACCAGCACGACCTCGTAGCCCTCCTGTTCGAGCACGCGGCAGGCCTGCGTGCCCGAGTAGTCGAACTCGGCCGCCTGGCCGATGACGATCGGCCCGGAGCCGAGCAGCAGGATCTTGTGGATGTCGGTGCGGCGGGGCACGGCTCAGGCGGCGGCGATCGCGTCGATGAAGCGATCGAACAGATAGAGGGAGTCGTGCGGGCCGGGGCCGGCCTCGGGGTGGTACTGGACGGTGGCGCCCGGGACGTCGCGCAAGGTCAGGCCCTCCACGGTGCGGTCATAGAGGTTGATGTGGGTGAGCTCGGCGGCGCCGAAGTCGGTCTCCCAGCGCACGGGCTCGTCGTCGTCGATGGTGCGCGCGCCGCCGGGGCCCAGCACGGCGAAGCCGTGGTTCTGGCTGGTGATCTCGGTGCGCCCGGTGGACAGGTCCTTGACCGGGTGGTTGGCGCCGTGGTGACCGAAGGGCAGCTTGTAGGTCTCCAGGCCCACCGCGCGGCACAGGAGCTGGTGGCCGAGGCAGATGCCGTAGACCGGCAGCTTGCCGACGAGCTCGCGAACCGTGCTCACGACGTAGTCCAGCGCCCCGGGGTCGCCGGGGCCGTTGGCCAGGAACACGGCGTCGGGCTCGGTGGCCAGCAGCGCGTCGGCGCCGGCATGGCAGGGGTGCAGGGTGACAGTGGCGCCCCGCGCGCGGAGGTTGCGCACGATCGAGAGCTTGACCCCGGTGTCGATCATGGCGATGTGCAGACCGGGTGCGTCCGGCATCCCGCCGCTCTCTGCGCCGATCGGGTCAAGTAGGGTCGCGCGCGCCGGGGTCACGTCGCGGGCGAGGTCGCGGCCGGTCATGTGCGGCTCGGCCTCGATGAGCGCGCGCGCCTGGTCGAGCG
>JBAQGP010000164.1:0-8946 GCA_049287845.1 Solirubrobacteraceae bacterium
CGGCGATCCCGGGGCTGGCCCCGATGAGCACCAGCCGCCGTACCCGCGACGCCGGTGCCAGCGCCACGTGCAACGCGATCCGCCCGCCCATCGAGTACCCCACGAGCTCGACCGGCCCGCGGGCCAACCCGCTGATGTCACCCACCACCGCCGCCAGGGAGACCGGGCGCAATTCGGAGGCGGTTCCGTGGCCGCGGAGGTCAGGCGCCAGCGGCCGGTAGCGTTCCGGCAGCGCCGCCACCACCTGGTCCCAGCTCGCCCCCGTATTGGTGAAGCCGTGGAGCAGCACGAGGTCGGGCGCCATCGCCCCATCATGACCGCAACCGACACCTACCTCCTGCTGCGCGCCTTCTGCGACGAGCTGGCCCGCTGCGGCGTGCGGCATGCCTGCACCTCCCCCGGCTCGCGCAACACGCCGCTCCTGCTCTCGCTGGCGCGCGAGCCGCGGATCCGCTGCTGGTCGCACATCGACGAGCGCTGCGCCGCCTTCTTCGGCCTCGGCGCCGCCAAGGCCACCAACCGGCCGGTGGCGATCACGTGCACCTCCGGGACCGCGGCCGCCAACTATGCCCCCGCCGTCATCGAGGCCCTGCATGCGCGGGTCCCGCTGATCGTGCTCACCGCCGACCGCCCGCCCGAGCTGCGCGACGTCGGCGCCGGCCAGGCCATCGACCAGCTCAAGCTCTACGGGGACGCGGTCAAGTGGTTCTGCGAGGTCGGCGTCGACGACGCCACCCCCGACACGTTGCGCTGGATCCGCCAGCTCGCCTGCCGCGCGTGCTGGACCGCCATCTCGGGCCGGCCGGGTCCGGTGCACCTCAACTTCCCCTTGCGCGAGCCGCTCATCCTCGATGAACCGCTGCCCGAGGACCCGGTCCCCGGTCGCACCGACGGGCGTCCGTGGGTGCAACGCACGCTCGCGCGCAGCGCCGCGGCGCCCGCCCCCACCGCGTCTCTACCCGCCCGCGGTGTCATCGTCGCGGGGCGCAACGAGCGGGGACATGGCCTCGGCGACGCAGCCGCACGCGCTGCCGAGCGTCTGGGGTGGCCCCTGCTCGCCGACCCGCTGTCCGGCGCGCGTCACGGCCCCACCGCCATCGCCACCTACGACCTGCTCCTGCGCGACCCCGCTTTCGCCGAGCGCGCGGCGCCCGATCTCATCGTTCGCGTGGGGGACCTACCCACGTCCAAGCCCCTGCGCGCCTGGCTGGCCTCCCTGTCAGATGTGGAGCAGCTCGCGCTGGACCCTGAGGCGGCCTGGCAGGATCCGGCTGCCGTCGTGCGCGAGATCGATCCGGGTGACCCGGTGATGGCGCTGAACCTGCTGAGCCGCGGGGTGGGCGGCGATCCGCGGTGGCTGAGCGCCTGGACCGCCGCCGACGCGGCGGCGCGGGATGCCCTCGCCCGAGAGCTCGGTGACGGGCTCTCCGAGCCGCTCACCGTCAGGCTGCTCGCAGAGTCGCTGCCCGCCGATGCCACGCTCGTCGTCGCCTCCTCGATGCCCATCCGCGACGCCGAGCTCTACTTCCCGGCCGGCCGGCCCCTCCCCCGTGTCCTGGCCAACCGCGGCGCCAACGGCATCGACGGCACCGTCTCCACCGCCTTCGGCGTCGCCGCGGCTGCGCCCGCACCGGGGCCGCCGACGGTCCTGCTCATCGGCGATGTCGCCCTCGCCCATGACGTCGGCGGCCTCATCGCCGCCCGGCAGCTCCGCCTGGATCTCACGATCGTCGTACTCAACAACGACGGCGGCGGGATCTTCCACTTCCTCCCCGTCAGCGGCGAGGGCGATGTGTTTCGCGAGCATGTCGTCACGCCCCACGGCCTGGACTTCGCCAGGGCCGCGGCGCTCTACGGCCTGGAGCACACGCGCGCCGGCACGGCGGCGCAGCTCGCCGGTGCGATCACGCGGCCCGGCATCGTCGAGGTGCGCACCGACCGCGCCGAGAACCTCGACCTGCACCGCCGGCTGGCCGACGCCGCTCTGAGCGCCGTCCGGGCGCTCAGCCCGACAGCACCGGCAGCATCACCTGCAGCTTGACCTCGGTCTCGGCGAGCTCGGCGCCGGGATCGGAGTCGCGCACGATCCCGCAGCCCGCGTAGCAGCGCGCCACGTCCCCGCGCAGCAGCGCGCAGCGCAGCGCCACCAGAAACTCGCCGTCGCCCGAGGCATCGGTCCAGCCCACGGCGCCCGCGTACCAACCGCGGTCAAAGCCCTCGAGCGCAGGGATGACACCCAGCGCGCTGGCGGGCTCGGCGCCCACGGCCGGCGTCGGGTGCAGGTGACCGGCGAGCTGGACCGCGTCCATCGGGGCAGCGAGCTGGGCGCGGATCGGTGCCGCCAGGTGCTGGATGTTGGCCACGCGGATCACCACCGGCTCGGGCGCGGCGGTCACCCACACGCTGAACGGACGCAGCGTGCGGGCGATCCGGCGCGCGACGATCGCGTTCTCCTCGCGGTCCTTGTCTGAGCGCATCAGCTGCTCACCCAGGTGGTCGTCGACCGCCGGGTCCGCGCTGCGCCGGGCCGAGCCCGCCAGCGCCACGGTCGTGGCCCGCTGGCCCTGACGGCGGATGAGAAGCTCGGGACTGGCGCCGATGAAGGTCGCGTCGCCGCGGCCGACGGCGTAGATATAGGAACTGGCGAAGGCCTGGCGCAGGAGGCCGAAGGCCGCCCCGGGATCGTGCGCCGCCGGGGCGTGGACGTCCACTTCGCGAGCCAGCACGACCTTCTGAAACTCCCCGGCGCGGATCCGCTGGACCGCGCGGGCGACCGCCTCCTCGTAGTGGGCCGGCGGCATCGGACTCGCCACCTCATAGCGACCGGTGGGATGGGGATCGAACAGCGGGAGCGCATCGGTACGGAGCGACGCCAGCCTCTCGGAGGCCCGGCCCATGATCTCGTCCTCGACGTCGTCGGGGCCCACCGCAACGTTGATCGTGAGCCACGTTTCGCCGGAATGGCGGACGAAGGACACTTCGGGCACGATCAGCGATGCCGGGGCAAAACCTCGCCACGGCGGCGACGCGGCACCGTCGGGAGCGAACGCGAAGCCTCCGTAGGCGGCCAGTCCGGAGCCCGGTGGGCCACCGACGGGATCCGCAACCGCCGCTGCGACCGCTTGCTGCCACTGCATGCTCACTGCGGAGAACCGCCCGGTGCCCGTCGCCTCCATCGCCAACGCGCACCCCAGCCCCGCGATCGCGGCGCCGTCGCGATCGGGCTGCTCGCAACAGAACCAGGGCTCCCCGGTGCGACGTGATGCGCTGGCGACGGCGCTCGGATCAACAGCCCCCGGCAGCAAACCCGACTCCGACGCCAGCACCGGCGCTCCGCGCAGCCGTGCGCGCCTGAGAGCGGCACGCACCCGGTCGCGCAGTGCCTGCTCGACGCCGGGGATCCGGGTTATCTCTTGCGCCTGGGCGATCACAGCAGGCTAGCCGGGACGGACGCCACATATGGTCGCGTCTGGTCATTCGCTGGCGGAACGCGAACACGCGCCCCGGTGAGCCAAATCCGCCGGTTGCGGGCACTGCTCATGCCGCCACTCCCGACACGATACGGATACGGCCGTCCAGGTTGACTGCCGTCAGATCGCCGGCCGGGTCATCCGACGGATCGGCCATCGCCAGGCGCACCAGCCGCGGGTGCCCGGGCTCGAGCGAGAAGCCGTTGTCCTCGGGAAGCCACCCCGGAATGGCGATACGGCACCCGTACACGAATCGCCGCGATGTAAGGCACACCGACCAGCCTCCGTCGGAGTCACGCTCCGTGCGGGCCGTCAGCCCGAGCGCGGCGCTGCGCTCGGTGGCGGTTGGCCGGCCCGCGGGGTGCCGGAACACCTGCGACAGCGGGCGGCCCTCATCCTCGCCCGCCCCCTCCAGACTGAGCACCACCAGATCCTGTGGAGGAGGGCCGAACCGATAGGACCACGACACGTCGACGAAGCGGCCCAGGAGTTCCTCCACGTTGTGCTCGCACACCGAATGGCCGCCCAGCTCGATGTCGGCGCTCGCCTCGGCGACCCTCAACTCGCGGTCGCGGTACAGCGCCACTCGCAGTTTCGCGGTGAGCGGGTCGGGGCGGTCGTTGGCGACGTGTGCGACCACGCCGCCCAGCCCCGCGTCCGTCGACCAGACTGCCACCGGAGCCAGCGCCCGCGCCAGGAAGTGGTAGGCGAGCTTCGGCCGACCGCGGTGGTCCAGCAGACCCCATCCCGCCCCAGGACGAAGATCGGACAGCCACAGCACCAGGGCCCCCCCGCACGATGACGAGCGCCGCCGCCACTCTCCGAAGGTCTCGGCCATAACCTCGGCGGTGGTCACTCGGCTCAGCTCCAGGTAGCGATCGATGTCCTGGGCGCGCAAGCGCACGGGGTCGACGTCGAACAGCTCGGCGAGGTAGTGGTCGCGGACGTCCTCGAAGTCCCAACCCGCCCCGGCGTCGCGCGGCACCCCCGACTTCCACCCGGGATCCTGCGGACCGAATCCGCCCGCCCCGATCGGGTCGTCCGCGGCATCCTCCGGCACGTTGGCAAACGCCAGGCATTCGGACGCGAACTTGACCTGGGAACGACGGGCATCCTCGAGCGGGCGCAAGTATGCGCCGACGCCGAAGTAGTGCGCGACGCCGTGATCCGTGCGGAAGGGCAGGTCGCCCCCCCAAGGCGTCGAGGGAATGTAGACGGCGTCGGTTCGGCTCTCAGCCACCAGGGCCGGGAGCAGGTCCCCGTAGAGCGGACCGCGCGCCAGCTCGGGATCCAGGCCGAGCATGGCCACTTGCTGGGCGACCTCGCTGCCGCCGCACAGGACGGCCACGCTGGGGCGCCAGGCGATGCGGCCGAGGACCTGGCGAACCTCGTCCTCCACCGTGCGCATGAACGCCGCATCGGTCTCGGGATAGTCCATGTTGGCGAACATGAAGTCCTGCCAAACGAGGATCCCCAGCTCGTCGCAGAGGTCATGAAAGGCATCGCTCTCATAGCACGCGGTGCCGGGTATCCGCACCATGTTCATCCCGGCCGCCCGCACCGCCTCGAGCCGCCTCCGGGTCTCCTCGGGCCCGGGAGCGGAGCCGGCGAGCTCCGCGGGCACCCAGACCGCGCCGCGGGCGAATAGCGGGACACCGTTGAGCTCGAGCTGCAGCCCGTTTCGGTCGACGTCGTCGCCGACCGTCAGGGCGCGGAACCCGACGCCGCGTGTGGCGCTATCAACCGGGACGCCGTCGACGCTGAGGATCAGGGTCACCGTGTAGCGGTGTGGCTCACCGTGGGTGTGGGGCCACCACGGCGCGGGGGCGGGCAGGCGCACGGCACCGGTCACCAGCGCCATCGCGCCATCGCGCCGTCGCTCGGCGAGCACCTCACGCCGGCGCCCCGTGGGCCCCTCGATCTCCACGGCCACCTCGACCGGAGCGCCATCCAGCGGTCGATCGATCGCGGCCCTCACCTCGACAACGCCGTCTGCTCCGTCCAGGACGGTGCGCACCGTGAGCTCCCCGAGGGCAGGCCGGCGTTGTCGCTCCAACCGGATCGGGCGCCACGGTCCGATCACCGGTGGAGCAGGGGCGAAGCCGGGAGCGCGGCCCAGCAGCATGGTGCGGTAGAAACGCAGATTCCCGCTCCCCACCAGCGCGGTCCTCCACCGCGCACGGGGCCGGCGCTGACCGGCCAGCAGGGGCTTGAGCGCACGAAAGCATATGGCCATCTCGTTGTCTGACTCCAGCCGCGAGCCGAGGGTGACCGCATGCTCGGCGAACATCGACTCGCTGCTGAGCACACGCTGTCCGTTCAGATACACCTCTGCCACAGTCGCCAGCCCACCGGCGACCAGCGTCACCTGCTCCTCCGAGCCCGGGCTCGCCGAGAACCGGGTGCGGTACCACCAGTCGAGGGCATCGAGGTCATCGCCCCCGGCGAGGCCGGCGTCCCGCAGGGCCCCGGCGACGGTGCCGGGGACGGCCGCGGGAATCCACTTCAGCCCATCAAGAGCCTTTGGACCGGCCATGCTGCCCGCAGCGGAGCCCGCCATCTCCCACGCCCCGGACAGCTCCTGAATGTGCGGTCTGGCCTCCGGCAGCTCGTACGGCCGTGGCGCGGAGGATGCCGGCGAACTTCCGGTGGTTCGTTCCGGCACGACGGTGCGGCTCAGGCGGCGAGCTCGCCAAGGCTGTCGATTGCCCGCTCCCAGGCTGCCGCCATCGTGGCGATGAGCGGCTCGGGATCGAACGCCCGGCCCCGCGCCAGCCGAAACGACATCGCCTTGCAGGCGCCCACGATCTCCCGCATCGGCTCTGATGTGGCCGGCTCGCCACCGGCGAGCCACTCCGCGTAGGTTCCCAGCACGCCGAAGGCCGATCCGGCCATCCGCACGGTCGCGAAGGCGTAGGCGTGATACGCCTCCGGTCCCTGCTCCAGGAGCTCGGGAAGGGCACCGGTCAACTGTGCGCCGAACCGGTGAAACGGATTGTCCCGTGGGCGGCGCGCCAGGTGCCCGGCCAGCAGCTTCCGTGAGGCCACCATCAGGGCCCGGTCGCGGATCGCCTCGCCGGCGTCAAACCGGACCAGCTCTGTGTAGGGCGGCAGCACGTCCCCGGCGTGACCGTCGCGGCGGAAGACGCCCCGGAAATCCTCGCCACTGAGCTCGAACAGGCCCGCACCGTGGAAGTAGCGCAGCACCTCGCCCGGCACGTCGATGGCATCGGCGGCCACCGAGGTCTTGACGTGCTCGGTCCGGTAGGTGGTGGATGCGGTATCGGGCAGATACCAGGAGTCCAGCTCGACGATGATGGTGCGCTGGACTTCGATCTGCTCCGCAATCTGGACGGGCAGCGGGCGGTAGGGCTGCATCTCATGGATGTCGATCGCGAACAACCGCTCGAGATCCTCGGGCGGAGGCTTGAAGAATGTCCACTGGTCCCCCTCGAAGTCGAGACGGGCAAGATGGGCAAAGGCTGCCAGCGGCTCGTACCCACAGGCATGGAGCAGCTCGATGATGACGTCGGCGTAGCAGTTGGTCTCCAGGTACGTCCGGCTGGTGGCGTGCAGGGGGTGGCGCTCGTACGTCGCAGGCTCCTTGCCTGAGAGGCTGCGTAGCCTCTGGGAGGGTGACACTGCCATCAGCGCCACAGCTCCGCACGCACGCTCTGCGGCCACGCGTCGGGCGCCAGCCCGTGCGTGCGTAGCAGCGCCAGCACGATTCGCTCGTGCCCGAATCCCAGACAGGCCGTGTGCGCGGTCCTGCCGTCGGCCAGCTCGATCCCGTAGATCTCACCGAAATGCTCCCGGTGGTGGTTGAAGGACGCCAGCGCGGTCGGCTCCGGACTCGTGATCGGTACCAGAAGCTCCAGCTTGAGCGCCTGGGAACGCTGGTTGGCCGCCAGCATCCGCCCGCGACGACCAAAGAACGGGTCGTTGGCGACGTCGAGCTCCGCATCGAGCCCAAGGGAGCGCAACAACTCGAGCCCTCGCTGGGCCCACTCGTCGCGCCATTCGAGCACCCGCTCGGGCTCCCCGATGCGCACCAGCTCATGCTGGTGGAACATCTGCCTGCGGGCGGGATCACGAGAGGGTTCGTGGCGGAACACCCACGACCCTCCGGCATCCACGAACGCCCCTCCTGGCGCGAGCGGCCCCCGTGCCCCGATCGCCGGATACACCGGGTAGCAGGCCGCCGGAACGAGTGCGAGCTCAGTCATGTGCTGGTTCTCGTCCCAGGTCTCGTGTCGGAGCGCCCGCTCACCCTGCTCGGCGGCCTGCGCCTCGGTGCCCTCGAAGGCATAGACGGTGCCGCAGAGGTGGGGAAACGAGGACAGATACCCGCTGGACTCCAGCTGGCGGCGCGGGATCAGTGGCGGGAAGCGCAGTTGCTCGGCGCCTCGCTGAGCCGCCTCCTCGGAGAGCCGGGCGTCGAGCCGCAGGCGGATCGCCTCGAACACCTGACTGTGACCGTAGATACCGGGAATGCCGGACTCCAGCAGGAGGCCGGCGCCGACGAGCTCGCCCATGAACGCCTCTTGGTCTGGGCTGGCGGGACGCGTCTCGGGAGCCACCGCGCCTACACCTCCTTGGCGATCAGGAGCAGCCCGGCATCGGCGGCGTGGATCCGCTCGTTGGCGACCATCAGACGAGCCGACAGGGCATCGCGCAGCTGGCGCCCCACCCCGTGGGGGGAGTCGTTCTTGTACGCGGCGATGCCGATGACCTCCAGCACCCCCGTGCACACACGTGGTGCGTGCTCCGACGCCGCGAGCTTGAGGTTGTTGAAGCGGAGGATCGACGCCATCGTGGAAAGCGACTCACGCCCGGTCTGCTCGTCGGCGGTCAGGAAGGCCCGCAGGCCGGACTCGACCTCGGCCCGCAGCATTGAGAGGTCAGCCATGACACGCGACAGGCTCTGCGCGGCCGGCACCGGCGCGCCGGGTTGGCGGCGAGCCGCCGCCCTCACGAAGCTCCGGCCTCGCTCGAACGCCTCGGTGGCGATGCCCAGCCAGACAAAAGACCAGAGGATGTGCGACAGGGGTACGACCGACTCGTTCAGCATCGTCGGGAAGGGAGTGTTCATGACCTGGTCGGCGCGGAAGCGCGCCCGCACGACGTAGCCCGGGGAACACGTGCCCCGCATGCCGATCGTGTCCCACGTGCCGGCCGGCTCGAGATCGGTCTCCGTTGCGCGGTGCAGAACCATCACCTGATCATTGGGCTCGGCGTCGGGAGATCGGCGGGCGGTGGTCAATAGGTCATCGGCATAGGCGCCGTAGCTCACCGTCGGCGCCTGCTTCTCCAAGGTCAGGGTGCCGTCGGCGCCGGCGGTGACGGCGACGATCGAACGCCCCATGTCCCCCCCGGTTCCGATCTCGGAGGTGACCGAGGCGATCAGCCGCTGATCGGCCGCGAGCTCGCGCAGGTAGGACTCAAACCACGATCCGGACTGGAGGTGGCGCACGAT
>JBAQGP010000165.1:0-3898 GCA_049287845.1 Solirubrobacteraceae bacterium
TTGTTGGGGGAGGAGCCTGATGAGCGGTGTGTGGCTGATGTGGCGTTGGTGGCGCACGCGCTGGCGTATGTCGTGATCGCGAATCGTCGGTTTACGGATTTGTTTGAGTGGGGGCAGCGTTCGGTGCCGTTGTCGTTGGCGGCGGAAGTGCAGCATCGGTTGTTGCCGGCGGCGTATACGTGTGAGGCGGCGGAGTTTGCGGTGGCGGCGTGGTTGGAGCCGGCGGGGGAGGTGGCGGGGGATACGTTTGATTTTTCGTTGGAGCGTGACACGTTGCATTTGTCGTTGACGGATGCGATGGGGCATTCGTTAGAGGCGGCGATTTTGGCGACGGTGTTGGTGGGGGCGTTGCGTAATGGTCGGCGGGCGGGGTTGGGGTCAGCGGAGCAGGCGGCGCGGGCGAGTGCCGGGTTGGCGGAGCATTTTCATCGCAGTGAGTATGTGACCGGGCAGTTGGCGCGGGTGGATTTGCGCAGTGGGCGGGCGGAGATTGTCAATGCGGGTCATCAGTTGCCGTTGCGGGTGCGTGATGGGCGGGTGAGTGTGGTGGAGCTTGAGCCGGATTTGCCGTTCGGGTGGGGGGAGCATCGTTATCGGGTGCAGCGGTTGGGGTTGGCGCCGGGGGATCGGCTGGTGTTCTTGACTGATGGTTTGGTGGAGCGCAACGGTGATGTTGATATTCAGGGGTTGGTGGCGGCGGGGGCGGGGATGCATCCGCGTGAGGCGGTGCAGCATCTCATCCGGGCGGTGCTGCAGGCGTCCGAGGGTCATCTCAAAGATGACGCGACGGTGATGTGCCTGGACTGGCATGGCGGGTCCCAGCGGTTACGCACCAGCGACTCAGGCGCCGACAGCTAACGCTGCGCTGGCGATGGCACACCCCGACCACTCTCGAGATCAGGCCCCGGCAGGTCAAATGAGGGGACAGCACCGCGGCGAACCGGCGGCCGGCGCTACGCCGCACGTGTAGCGGTGCCAATCAGTTCGCGGAGCCTCTCCAGCTCAGTCTGGATCTCCTCGAGCAGCATGACGATATGTGCGTTGCTGTAGCGCTTGATCGCGCCGGGCATCGCAGCGGAGGTGGGGGTGCTCGCGGTCGGCTCGTAGTCGGCGGCTCTCATCAGCTCGTCGTAGGACAGTCCGAGTGCCTCGGCTAGACCGGCGAGCACCCGTGGTGAGGGGGTGCGGACGCGGTCCATCTCGAGCTTGTGCACGTATCCCTGAGAGCAGCCGGCGCGTTCGGCGACCTGTTGCAGTGATAGGCCGTGCGCCGATCGCGCGGCTCGAATAGTTGTCCCGAGTGTGTCCGGCACCGTTCCTCCTAGCTACTAAAGTATACGAGATCTCTACTATAGTATAGAAAATGCGGATCGAGCAGGACGTCGTTCGAGTCCGCAGTCCGGGCGCCCGCTCCGCGTCGTGGGAGTGATCAGACCCCAGTTGCCGGTCTCAGGGCTGGGTCAGCCCGTGGGCGTCGAGCAGCGCGAGCGCTTGGGCGGACGGCGGTGCCGCTGCGGCGGCCTGGAGCCCGCTGATGGCGATGTCGAGGACGGCCTCGAAGGTGGCCCGCGAGCTCGGGTCGCGGCCGCGTGCCTGCGAGACGGAGCCGACGACGACTGTGAGCAGGGAGTGCCACGCGACGTGGGCCACGGCTCGGTCGACGCCCGCTGATTCCAGCCGGGCCAGGAACCGGGCAAGCAGACGGGGGCCGGCCGCGGTCGCCCCGGCGCGGGCCAGCATCAGCTCCGTGAGCCCCGGCTGGCGGAGCAGTTGCGAGCGCAGCCGCACGGCGCAGCTGCGAACCCACTCGGGCCATGGCTGCTCACCGGCGGGAAGTCGAATGCTCGCCACGAAGCGCTCGGTGATGGCATCGAGTAGGTCCTCGCGGTTCTGAATGTGGTTGTAGACAGCGTTCGGCGCGACTCCGAGGGACTCGGCTAGCCCGCGCAGGCTGAACACGGCCAGTCCGTGATCGGCGATCAGCTGCATCGCGTGGACAATCACGGCGTCTCGGGTCAGACGCTTTCCCGCCGGCGGGCTGCCCCGCGGCCGTTTAGCCCTTGTCAAATGATCACTGTCCATATAGAGTGCAGGAGAGCTAAATGTACACCGGCCATTTCCCTCGAACCGGAACCTTGCGCGCACGGGATGTCCTCGCCGGCGCGCTGCTCGTCAACGCCATCCCGCACACGATCATGGGACTAGCCGGGAAGCGGTGCATGACCCCGCTGGGCGGTACGAACTCCTCGCCGGCGGCCAACCTGCTCTGGGCCGGCCTGAACCTTCTCTCTGGCGTAGCGGCACTCGAGCCAAGAACCTGGCGCGCGAGCGATCAGCCCGGCGCCGACGAGAGGCTGCGAGCCGTCACCCTCGGCACCATCGCGATGGCGGCGCTCGCCGCCATCTACGAGCTCAGCCCGACTGCCGCCCGCCGCCGTCGCGTACGCGCCGTCCTCGCGCCATCCCAGCGAGCTGGAAGCCGCGGCGATCGTTCTCCCGCACTCGGCTCATCGAGGCTGGCATGAACAGGACACCCCGGAGGTGACACGAACGTGAACCCGAGAGGCGGCATCGGCCAACTGGCTCGAAAGCTCGCCACCGTCGCCGCCGTCGCGGCCACCGGCCTTGCCTGTGGTTGGTCGGCGCTGGGTGCAGAAGGCGGGGTTGTCATGGCTATCGCGCTCGGGGCTGGCGCGGTGGTTTCGGTTTTCCACGGCGAGCACGGCTCCTGCCTGACCCGCCGCCGTTCGCGCTAGACAGGCCCCGCAACGCGCGGACCGAGGGGACGATCGCCCAGCACACGACCTACTTTCGCTGTGTGCGGGTGCGCGGCCGGCGCGGAGGCGGTCGCGAGCGTCGCCGAGCGGTTGACCCTGATCAGCACAAGATCGAAACGCCTGGTTCACGAACGGGTCACTTGAGCGCGCCACCCCGGGCTTAGGTTCCGGCTGCCGATGTCGAGCGCACCAAGGGGATCAGCCGATGCCAAGACGGTCCAGCAGCGCGAATCGCAGTGAACCGACGGGTCCGCAGGTCACACGGCGACGCCGACAGGTCTCGAGGACCGGTCTGGGCGTCCTTGGCCGGGCCCGCCGCCGACGCCGCATCATCGCGGCCGGCGCGACGGCCGTGGTCCTCGCCGGCGCAGGAGTGACCTACGCCGCCACCCTGTCTGATCAGAACCAGGTCGGCACCGAGTACGCCAACGGCATTCAGGTCTCCGACAACCAGATCATCAAGCCGCTCGGTGACCGTCTGCTCACCCAGTTCGGCAAGTTCATGGATTCGACGGTCAGCCCGGACGGGCGCTTCCTCGCCGCGACGAGCACCGATAAGGGCGTCGACCTTCAGATCTTCGACCTCTCCAGCTACAAGCTCATCTGGACGGCCGGCACGACCAGCCAGCTGCCGGGTACGACCACCCCGCCCGACCAGTCCCTGAGCGACGGCACGATCGGTCAGGCGGCCCCGACGTATTCGCCGGACGGTAAGTTTCTCTGGGTTGGGCAGCAGGATGCCCTGACCCGGTTCCCGGTCAACGCCGTCGGAACGCTGGGTGCGCCCACCCGCTTCGCGCTCCCGACGGTGGGCAGCCACCCTTCGGGTAACTCTGCGACTCCAACCCCCAACTCCGCGCTGGTGGGCCAGATCGCCTACTCGCCCGACGGTTCGACCCTGTACGCCGCGTTCAACGGACAGAACTCCGTCGCGGCGATCAATCCCAACAGCGGTGCCGTCGAGCGAACGTGGAACGTGGGGATCGCCCCGCGCGACCTGCAGTTTGTCGGCAACAAGCTGTACGTGAGCGACGAGGGTGGCCGCCAGGCGCAACCGGGCGACACGACCATGGGGTCCTACGGCACTGCGGTTCCGGCCAGCGGCTACCTCGGCACGTCGA
>JBAQGP010000166.1:0-1721 GCA_049287845.1 Solirubrobacteraceae bacterium
GGATACAAGCGTGGTCAGTACCTCCGAGGTCAACTCGTGATCGCCGGCCCGTTGCCCGGCGATCCGGCCCGTTGCCCCGGCGATCCGGCCCGTTGCCCGGCGATCCAAATTCGTCCTTGACAAATTATTAGTGGCTGCTAAGTTCATCGCAGTTAGTGCTCACTAAGAAGATTCTGGAAGGAGGGCTGGCCATGACCGCCACCCGTCGCCGGGGCTGGACCCTGGCAATCGTCTCCGTCGGTCTGTTCATGGTGGTGCTCGACAACCTCGTCGTGAGCGTCGCCCTGCCGAGCATCCACCGCGACCTGGGGGCATCGATCCAGTCGCTCGAGTGGACAGTCAACGCCTACACCCTGTCCTACGCCGTGCTGCTCCTGACCGGCGCGGCCCTCGGCGACCGCTTCGGGCGCAGGCGCATGTTCATGGCGGGAGTCGCGCTCTTCACCGTGTCCTCCGCGGCCGCGGCACTGGCGCCCAGCATCGGCCTGCTCATCGTCGCCCGGGCCACCCAGGGCGCCGGCGCGGCGATCGCCACGCCGCTGACCCTGACCCTGCTGGCCGACGCCTACCCGCCCGACCGGCGCGGGTTTGCCATCGGCGTGTGGTCGGGGATCAGCGGCATCGCCGTCGCGCTCGGGCCGCTCGTCGGCGGCGCGATGGTCCAGGCGGCGTCGTGGCATTGGATCTTCTGGCTCAACGTCCCGATCGGCGCCGTGCTGGTCCCGCTGGCCCGTGTCCGGCTCGCCGAGAGCTTCGGACCCGCGCGTGACCTCGACCTGCCGGGGCTGGTGCTCGGGTCATCCGGGCTGTTCGGACTGGTCTTCGGCCTCATCCGCAGCCAGTCGCTCGGATGGACAAGCACGGAGGTCCTGGCGTCCCTGGCCGCCGGTGTCGCCTTGATCGTGGCCTTCATCGTGCAGGAGCGCCGGACCGAGACGCCGATGCTGCCGATGGAGTTCTTCGCCAGCCGCGGCTTCTCGGTCACCAACGCGATCTCCCTGTCGATGTACTTCGGGATGTTCGGTTCGGTGTTCTTCCTCAGCCAGTTCCTGCAGAACGTGCTGGGCAACAGCCCGCTGGAGGCCGGCGTGAAGCTGCTGGTGTGGACCGGCGCTACGATGATCGTCGCACCGCTGTCGGGCTACTTCTCCGAGCGCTACGGCGCCCGCCTGTTCATGGCCGCCGGCCTGGGCCTGCAGGCGGTCGCGCTGGGCTGGCTGGCTCTGGAGACGAGCGCGGGCATGAGCTACGCGAGCATGATCGGCCCGTTCGTGCTCGGCGGCTCGGGCATGGCGCTGGTGTTCGCGCCGTCGGCCAACGCGGTCCTCGCCTCGGTGCGCACCGACCAGGCCGGCAAGGCGTCGGGCGCCACCAACGCCATCCGCGAGCTGGGCGGCGTGCTGGGCGTCGCAGTCCTGGCCACGGTGTTCACCAGCCACGGCGGGTACCAGTCCGCGACGGCGTTCGTCAACGGTCTCATCCCGGCGATGTGGGTCGGCGCCGCGGTCCTCGCCATCGGCGCACTGATTCCGCTGGTGGTCCCGTTCAACACGCGGGCCAGCGCGGAGGCGCAGGCCGGCCTGGAGGCCGCCGAGCGCGAGCAGTTCGCCGCCGCGGGGGTCCCGGCCCTGGCCGGCGAGGCGGCCTGAGCGTGGCGTAGGATCGCCCAAGCACTGCCATGGCCACGTCCTCCACTGACATCAAGACGACCCGTCAGCGCG
>JBAQGP010000167.1:0-23886 GCA_049287845.1 Solirubrobacteraceae bacterium
GAGACCCGCTTCTGCTGCGGGCCGGGCGCCACGGCGAAGCGGAAGCCCAGCCACCATTGCTGCACTGGCGACAGGCCGGAAAGCATGTCGACTTAGGATGGACTGGTGATCATTCGCGACGCGACGACGGAGGACTGGCCGAGAATCTTCCCGTTCTTTGCCGCGATCGTGCGCGCAGGCAGGACCTACGCGTATCCCGAGGATCTCTCCTCAGCAGACGCGCAGCGCCTGTGGATGGCATCGCCGCCGGCCAGAACCACAGTCGCGGTGGCCGACGACGCGGTCCTTGGCTCGGCAACGATGGGGCCTAACCGGCCCGGGCGCGGATCTCATATCGCGACGGCGAGTTTCATGGTCGATCCTCAACGTCACGGTCAGGGGACCGGCCGCGCGCTGGGTCGTCACGTCGTTCAATGGGCTCGGTCGGTGGGCTATCGCGGCATCCAGTTCAACGCGGTCGTTGAGACCAATCACGCCGCGATTCATCTATGGACAGATCTCGGGTTCAAGATCATCGGAACAGCCCCCGGCGCCTTCAATCACCGCGAGCATGGCTACGTCGGACTGCATGTGATGTTTCAGTCCTTCACAGACGACTGAGCAAACGCCCTCCTCAGCCGCTGCCACTGCTGACTTCCGCTCTGGATCGGCTGTCAATCAAAGGGGCAGCCCCCGGCCCCCAGCACTCTCGCCTGGGCCCGCCAAATGTTCCGCGCGAGCGGTGACCTCTCCTCGTGGTCGATACGATGGTGGTTATGTACCGCCTCGGTGTTGCTACGGCCCTGCTGTTTGGCTTGGGCTGGCGAGTACCTCGGATCTGACGCTTCCGGGCGTCAGATAGCCCTCCCGTCTGACGGCTCTCAGGCCGTCGGCTTGCGTCCGTCTGCTGCGGCTATTGCCGCGGCTTCCCGAGGACACCGCCCACCGTGAACTCATCTGCCCCGCCTGACCCTATCCACGGTCTGACTGCGATCGCAGTCAGACGCGAGAGTTCTCTGAGATGGGGAGGCATGCGGTTCGGCCTGTTCGGCGGCGCCCAAGCGCGACGTGGGGAGGTCGATCCGGCGCGAGGCTTCCGCGAATACGTCGAAACGTGTGTCGAGGCCGAGGCGCTCGGGTTCGATTCGAGCTTCCTGGTCGAGCATCATTTCAGCGGCGTCGGGCAGGTGTCGGCGTCACTGGACCTGCTCGCATGGGTGGCCGCGCGTACGACAACGATGCGGCTGGGTACAGCGGTCATCGTCCTGCCCTGGCACGATCCGGTGCTGCTCGCCGAGCGGGCAGCGACGCTCGATCTGATGTCGGGCGGCCGTCTGGAGTTCGGTGTCGGCAAGGGCTATCGCCACTCCGAGTTCGCCGGCTTCTGCACGCCGTATGAGCAGGCGCAGGCGCGCTTTGAGGAGGCGCTGCAGGTCATCATCACGGCCTGGACATCCAACGTGCGGTTCTCGCACAACGGCAACTTCTGGCAGTACGAGGACATCATCGTTGAGCCTCCTCCTTCGCAAAAGCCGCATCCGCCAGTGTGGATCGCCGCTGGCAAACCGGATTCGATACGCAGCGTCGCCGCGCGCGGGTGCAAACTGCTGCTCGACCAGTTCGCCTCAACTGAAACCGTTGGCGAGCGGCTCGCGCTATTCCGAGCCGAGTGCCAGGCGCGCGGCCGCACGTTTGACCCTATGGACGTCGCGGTTGCACGTAATCTCTACGTTGCCCGCGACGCCGCCGAGGCACGGACGGCGCTGGCGCGACTAGCGCAGGCGCACGCTGGCATGGTCGCTCTATCGCAGCATCCCGACGGGCGCAATCAATCGCACATCACGGCCTATGCCGGCACACCTGGCGCAACTGAGGCGAGCGCGCTGTACGGCACGCCCGACCAGATCGCTGCGGAACTCGAAGCCTTGCGCGCCGTCGGCGTGGAGCGCGTCCTGCTTCACGGCGCAGAGTCCACCAGGCAGTGCATCCGGCGGTTCTCCACCGAGATCATGCCGGCGTTCACTCGCCCTCATTGAACGACGAGCGTGAGCGTTGCTTCCCGACTTGGGTTCATCGGGTGTCGGGTCTAGGTTGTCGCCGTTGGGGACTCTCGATCTGACCGCCGCTCCCCGTCGAGAACAGAAGCGAACGGATAGAGCCGGCACCTGCGCGGCGCTCCGCGAGCCGCGGCCAGACGCAACGATCTGCGTTTGCAAAACGCACCGACGGGGCCAATCCATCTCCGCCCTGCATTTCAGTGAGAAGCTGGCTGGGCGTTGCGCTGTTGGCGGGCGTTGGCAGCCACCAGCCATCCGGCGCTTTCGCATCTCGTCCTGAGCAGCAGTGTCGAGCTCGCGTGCTGCGCGACGCTCGGAGCGGAAAGCTGAGTCGGCCGGCGGCAAACGTTGGGAGACTGCCGGTTGTCTGAACGCCTTGGTCCCACAAGCCCTTCTGGCGCAGCAGGGTGGTTCCCTGCAGTTGGGGGGCAGCTACGGGTCCCGCATTGCCCGTCCGGCAAGAGTCAATTGTGCGGGTGCTTGACGCAGAGCGCGGCGAGGTCCATGCCGTAGGTCCCGAAGGTCTGGCAGCCGATCCGGGCCGAGAAGAAGTCATGGCTGGAGGCGTTGCCGAAGGCGGCCAGCGGCGCGGCGTTCCGGGCCAAAGCCAGGTCGAGAGCGCCGTAGGTCAGGTACCGCTCCGGGCCGGAGAGCCTTGCGGCCCTGGCGAGCCTCCGTTGGTAGGCGGGATCCACGAACGGGGGGAGGTTTGAGCTGGACTCGAGCAGCAGGTTGAGCATTTGGGAGGGGTCGGGGTAGTCGGCCTGCCAGCCGAAGTATCCGAGGTCGAAGGGCTCGCCCGGCGTGGCCAGCCGAGAGAACAGGGTCGCGGCCGGGAAGGTCTTGATTTGTACCTTGAGGCCGATCGCGGCGAGGTCGGTCTCGACGATCTGCGCCTGCGCTGGGCCAGGCGGTGTGTCGAGGGTGTAGAGCACGGCGGTGCGGCCGGCTGCGTGGGCCAGGCGGACCAGTTGCCGGGCTTTGGCTCGATCCGGAGTCATCGGGTAGGTGGGGGCGTCCTGGAAGCCGGGGAGTCCCGGCGGCAGGTAGTGGTCGGTCGGTCGGCCGGGCAGCGGCTGAAATCCGCTTCCGAGGGCGGCCAGCGCGCGGCGGTCGATCGCGTAGTTGACCGCTTGGCGCAGCCTGGCGTCGCTGAACAGCGACCGGTCGGTGTTCAGGGCGTAGGAATCGAGCTCGAGGATCGGGTTTACGAAGTACCGCTGCCCGCCGCGCCTCGCCGCTGCGCTCCTCGCCCCGTAGCGATCGGCGAGTTGGGCGGCCAGGGCGGCGAGGGTGGTCGTGGCGGGGGAGGAATCCAGTCCGAGAACCGTGTAGTCAGCTCCGCCGGCGTTGATTTCTTCGACCGTGCGCTGAGGTGACGTCCCGACCGCCAGCTCGATGCGCGCGAAGTGGCGAGGTCGGCTGCCGTGGTAGTTGGGGTTGCGGATCAGCACGACCCCCTGGCCGGGCGTGTAGGACGCCACGTAGTACGGCCCGGCCGATGGGATCACCCGCACCCCGTTGCGGTTGATCGGCGTTGTGGGCGGGACCGCGCAGAACGCCGGCTCGGCGATCCGAGCGAGAAGATCCGGGACCGGGACGCGCAGATGGATGGTCAGTGTGTCTCGGTGGGTGACCACGCCCGCGATGTGGCTGGTTTTGCCAGCCATGTACGCCGGAGCGCCGACGATGTCGGCCAGGTAGTGCGCCACGGGGCTCTGCACCCCGGGGTTCAGTGTCCGCTCGATCGTGTCCTTGAACGTTTGCGCAGTGACCGGCTGGTCTGAAGGCGGTGAGAATCGAAAACCGGGGCGGATCTTGAACGTGTAGGTCTTGCCGTCGGGCGACCGGGCCGGCAGCGACTGGGCGACCTCGGGCACGAGCTGGGACCCCGCCAAGCCAGCTTTGTCGGGGTAGTTGAGGAGCTTTGCGCAGGTCGCGTACAACAGCCGCGACGACAGGGAGTTGTAGCCGAGTGCGGGGTCCATGAAGTCGATGTCGAGCGAGGAGGCGATGCGGAGCGTTCCACCGCCGGCCCCCCGACGCGTCGGTGCAATTGACTGCGCGTCGACCGTCACCCACGCCTTCCCTCCGGCGATCGCGATCGCCTGTGGGCTGTCGCCGACCGTGATCGTGGCTTGCACGCGATTGGTGCGGGGGTCGATCCGGGTCACGGTCCCGTCGCCGCTGTTAGCGACCCAGACCGAGCCGGCGCCGAAGGCAACTCCGGCCGGCGACCGTCCAACCGCGATCGTCGCTGTCACCGATCGCGTGTCCGGATCGAGCCGGACGACCCTGTCGTCGAGTGAGTCCACGACCCACACGCCACCCCCGCCGACGGTGATGGCGCCCGGCCCGTTGCCAACGGCGATCGGGGTCAGCAGCCCGGTCGGGTCGACCCGGATCACGTTGTCGGCTTCCGTGTCGGTCAGCCACACCGCTCCCTCGCCGATCGCCACCCCAGAAGGGGTGGCGTTCGGATCAAGCTGCCGCTCGACTCCTCCGGTCGTCGCGTCAAGGCGCGTCAGCAGCCCGGTGGACGGCGCGACCCAGACCGCGCTGCCTTGCGCGGCGATCGCCCCCGGACCGCTTGGAAAGACGTTGCCGATCTTCACGGAGGCGCTGGGCGCGTCAAACTCGGGGTCCAAGCGCCCGACCAGGACGCTGCTTGTTCCCGGGTTGGCGTTCGGGTTCAGATTGGCTTCGGCCACCCACACGCCGCGGGCACTGGTCGCGATACCCGTCGGCGGACCCGCCACCGGAATTGTCCGCAACGTACGCAGCGTGGCGGGGTCAACGCGCGACACCGTCTCGTCGTCGATGTTCGCCACCCACAACGATCCCGAGCCAAACGCCACCCCGCCAGGCCGAGCCCCCAGCGGAACCGTGCCAACGACCCGGTTGGTGTGGGCATCCAGCGCAGCCAGCGAGTTGGGCGCTACCTGGATGGTGCCCGCGCCCGAGCCGGTAAGGCTGATCGCGACCGCGATCAGCACGGCGAGCAACGCCGCTCCCCCGGCGGCGATCACCAGCCCGCCGGTTCGGCCCTTAGGGAATTTCGCCGGCAGCGCTCCACTGGGAGCCCGCGCGGGCGGTTCCAGCGCCGGATCCTGGGCCAGTATCGCTCGTTCTAGCCCCTGGAGATGCCGGCTCGGTTCGAGCCCAAGCTCCTGCACGAGGCTGCGCCGGGCGGTACGGTAGCTCTCAAGCGCGTCGGCCTGACGACCGGATTGATAGAGCGCGAGCATCAGCTGACCGACGAAGCGCTCGCGAAGGGGATGCTCGTGAACCAGGGCCTCGAGCTCTGAGACCAGCCGGGCGTGCTCACCGAGCGCCAGCTCCGCCTCGATCCGCGCTTCGAGCGCCGCCAGCCGTGATTCCTCCAGCCGCGCAATCTCCGGTTGCGCAAACGGCTCGTAGGCGAGGTCCGCCAACGGGGGACCACGCCAGAGCCCCAGAGCCTCCCGCAGCCGTGCGGCGGCGCTTCGCGGATCACCCGCCTGCATTGCGTGCTGACCTGCTGTGACCAGGGACTCGAAGCGGTCCAGGTCAGTCTGGTCGGGCGCGGGCGCCAGCAGGTAACCGTGCCCGCGCGTGACGAGCAGCCCCTCGCCGAGCACCTTGCGCAGGTTCGACACGTACCCCTGAACGATCTTGATCGCGCTGGACGGTGGCTGCTCTCCCCACAGCGCATCGACCAGCCGATCTGAAGAGACCAGCTCGCCGCGATGCACCAGCAGCAGCGCCAACAGGGCCCGTTGCCGGGGGCTGCCGAGCACCAGTCGGCGGTCTCCTTCAACCGCCTCAAGCGACCCCAGGACTCGAAACTCGATCACCGATTGTGCCCCAGGATCAACGCTACCACCGGATCCCGGCCCCTCAAAGCGCCTGTCTCAACCGGCGTATGCCAAGCATTGACCGCCGTCGACCGCTTCTCGACCGGCACAACCGATGGTTCTCGCCATCGGATCGCACACCGCGATCGAGAAACCAAAGGAGACAGTCGCCATGACCACCACCCACCGCGTCAGCACAACCGCGGTGCTCATCCTCTCGCTCGCCGCCGCCAGCGCACCTGCAGCCTCAGCGAGACCCATTGGCCCAGACGTGGGCGTTGCCGCCAACGGCCAATCGAGCGCAGCGGTCCGACCCAACCCCGACAAGCAAGCGGTGACAGGCGCCACCGCCAACCGAACGGCCGCCGCCGCCTACAGCCGTCAAGACAAGTCGATGGTGCCTGCCACCTCCCCGTCGACCACTGCCCCGAGGACCACGAAGGTCAGCGGTCTACCGCCCCTCGTTCGCCTCCAGGCACCGGGCAACGGGTTTGACTGGGGTGACGCGGGCATCGGCGCTGCCGGAGGCGTCGCGCTCTCACTGATCGGCCTCGGCGGAGCGCTCGCCGTTTCCCAACGCCGCACCCGCCACACCACAGCCTGACCAACTCATCCAACTCCGCCACCGCCGCACGATTATCATGCCCTCGCCAGCCAGCGCTCCGGATGCCACGACCAGGCTCCGGAGCGCGATCGACATCGGCGCCCTCGCGCTAGGCACATTCGTCGCTGTCGGTGTGGCGGCAGTGTTACTGATACGGCGCATCGCGACCGCGACCGCGATCGCCGCCTTCGTGATGAGCAGCCCAGTCACGGCGGCGGGGAGCCGAGCGTCTGCGCCACCGCGCGTCGCGCCGGCCCACCGCCCCTATGCGTCGGCTGACTCCACCACCCGCCCATCCCGCCCGGACAAGGCCGACTGGGCGAAGATCAAGACGGCTGCCAGCCTCCGCCGCTTGGCGCTTGCACCCCATCGCACCTCACGTTTCAGGGCCTTTGCCGCGGTTCTCGGGCTGGGCGAGCTCGTCTCGATTCACCACCTCGCGCCGGGCCGGTGCCTGACCGCGGTGACAGCCGTGTACGACAACCTGCTCGACCTCGAGAACGCGTACCCGGGCGAAAACTGGGGCCCGCTACGCCGGGCCGTGGCGAAGGAGGCGTCGATCGACGCCTGCGCTCCGCGACCACCCAGGCAGGACGGCGCGTAACCTCGTCGTCGGGGATGCCCGCGAGCCCTCCCGATGGCGCAGCAACTTCAGCGCCCCTTGCTTTCAAGCTCCAGGCGACCCACCCACGAGCGGCGACCCGGCTTCTGCTTGGTCGCGCCCGACGCGAGGTGGCACGCATTGAGTAAACACGCAAGATTGGAGGCTGCTGGCTGCCAACGTGCCTACGCACCAGCCCCGCCTCGGCGGCCGGCACGGCGGCCGGACGACCGCCACCACTGAACCGCGGAGCGCGTCGCTCGGACGAGCGCTTTGCTCGGCTCGACGCTGCCGACCTCACGATCGAGTTGGCGACGAAGCGATGGCCTGGCTGCGCAACGCCGGACGAGCGCGTTGCCACGAAGGCACTCGCCAGCTCGCTCGGCTGGCGACCACCGGAGCGTTGCCCGAGAGCGTTGCCCGGATCAGCGCGGCAGAGGCAACCTCCACGGCCGCCCGGCCGCAATCGCCAGTATCTGCGGGAGCAACGAAAAAGCGGGAGCGACGGGACTCGAACCCGCGACCTCCGGCGTGACAGGCCGGCGCTCTAACCAACTGAGCTACGCCCCCGAGGGGGAAGTTCAGTATGCCAAGCCCGGTGGGATCACGCCTACGCGGCGTCGATGACCTTGTCGTGCAGCCATTGGTTGACGAACGTGCCATCCGGATCCAGGCGCTCCCGCATGGCGAGAAAGCCGCCCATGTGAGGGTAGAGCGGCGCGATCGCCTCAGCGCGGGCCGTGAACACCTTGCCCCAGTGCGGACGGGCGGCGAGCGGCGCCAGCGCCGCCTCGATCTTTGCCACCACCGCCTCGACCTGGGCGGGCTGGCGGCGCCACGTGAAGTGAAGGGCGAACGAGTCGCGCCCCTGATGGGGACTCAGCCGCAGCGTGTCGCCGGCGATCGTGCGCAGCTCAGAGATGAGCAGGAGGGGAATGATCTCTGCCGCGAGCGAGCGCACCGCCTCGACCGCGGCCACGGCGTGCTCGCGCGCGACGAAGAACTCGGATTGAAGCTCCTCGCCCGAGCTGGGCAGAAAGCCCGAGCGGAAGTGGGGGAGGCGCTCTGACCACGGCCCGGGGACGCCCTGCTGTTCGGTGCAGTTGACGGGATCGCCGCCGAGCACGGGGTGAAGCTCGACGCTGGCGGCGCGCACGCCGAGCAGCTCCTGGAGGTCGCCGTCGGCCTGGTCGTCAGCATCGCCGGCCCGTCGCTTGACCCAGACCTGCTCGGTGCGCTCGCCGCACAGATGAAAGACGCTGACGCTCTCACCAGCGCGATAGATCTCGTCAAGGCGCGTGAACAGCGTGTCCCAGCTGACGCCTTGGAACACTCGCTGGCGCACCTCGTAGTACGGCTCGACGGCCAGCGTCACCCGGGTCACGATCCCCAGCGCGCCGAGTCCCACAACGACGGCGTCAAACTCCGGTTCGCCGAGGGCCACCGTCACCAGCTCACCCGACGCAGTGACCATCTCGATCGCGCGGACCGCCGTGGCCAGATTGCCCTTGCGGTCACCCGAGCCATGGGTGCCGGTGGCGATCGCGCCGGCCACCGAGATGTGGGGCAGTGAGGCCATATTGTGGAGCGCCAGTTCGTCTCGGTTCAGCGCCTCCGCCAGCGTCGCATAGGTCGTGCTCCCCGAAACCGTCACCGTCTGCGCCGCGTGGTCCACCACGATTTCGCCGGGCAGTGCATCCAACGCCACCAGCTCAGTGCTGTCGGCGATCGAGGTGAACGAGTGGCGTGAGCCCAGCGGTCGAAGCGCACGAGCACCCGCCGCGAGCTCCTGCAGCGCGCCCAAGGTCTCGGGGCGATGCAACGTGCTCGCGCGGTACGCATAGTTGCCCGACCAGTTCGTGCCGATCGTTGTGGTGGCCACCGACGAATCCTCGCAACTTTGCCCGCCGGACCGGGTTTGAGCCCTTCGCCAGTGATCGTCCTGGACCGCGTCCTACCGGCCGTGGGCGCCCAACAGGATGATCGGCGGCGACGGGGATCCTGGAAGCGGGTCCCCGTCGTGCCTTAAGGCCCCAGCGCCCCTAAGCGGGCTGACCAGATGAGATCCATGACCGCGTGAGCGAAACGCTCGTAGCGCTCTGGGGAGAAGCGGTCGGGGTCGGTCAGCACCATCCGGCCGGCCTCCTCGCTGAGCCGGAGGATCGCCCGGGCGCAGATCTCGATGTCGAGGTCGGACCGGATCCCGGCCTGGTCGACGGCCCAGCGGACGAACTGGGTCAGCCGCGCCAGCAGCCGGGCGCGGTTGGTCTCCACCTGCTCGCGCACGACCGCCGGAGTGCCCTCGGGCGGCAGGAGGATGACGCGCCACGTGTTGGGGCGGCTGGCCACCGCGTCGAGGAAGCGGCGCACGCCCGCGGCGAACATCGCGGGCGGGTCACCCCCCGCCTGCAGCTCGGGCGGCACCACAGCGTCGAGCTGGGCGAGCGCATAAGCCTCCTCCCGCTCGATGAGCGCCTGGAGCAGCTGCCCCAGGTTGGCGAAGTGGTCGTAGATCACCGGGCGGGTGACGCCGGCCACCCGGGCGATCGACTCGATGGAGACGCCCTCGTAGCCCTGTTCGACGATCACGCTCAGAGCGGCGTCGATGAGCTGCTCCCGCCGTTTCCCCGGCGCCAGGCGCGGGGCATAGCGTCGGCGGGTCTTGGCGGCGTCCGTGGGCGGCTGCGGGTTCATCCGGTGGCGGTTGAGGCGTGCCATTGGCCTACGCGCGTGTAGCTTCCCGCGTCGGAGGTTACCGATAGCGTCGCTGCCATGACGGCTGTGTTCGACGGGCATAACGACGCGCTCACTGCGGAGGACCATGCGCTGCTCGCCTCCGGCCGCGATGGAGGCCACCTGGATCTCCCGCGTATGCGCGCGGGGGGCCTGCGCGGGGCGATCTTCGCGGTGTTCACCGAGTCGCCAGACTTTCACTGGACCCTCGTGGAGCGCGACGACGGGGTCAGTGAGTACGCGCCGGCGCAACCGATCTCACAGGCCACGGCGGCCGCGTCCGCCACCCGTGCCGCCGGGCGGCTTGCCGGGCTCGAGCGCGACGGCCACCTCAGGATCGTGCGCTCGACCGCTGACCTTGACGCCGTCTATGACGACCAGGAAGCACCGCCCGCCGCGGTCCTGCATATCGAGGGGGCCGAGGCGATCGACCCTGAGCTCGAGGCGCTCGAGCACTGGTATGCGGCAGGTCTGCGATCGCTGGGGCCGGTGTGGAGCCGCTCCAACGCGTTCGGCCACGGCGTCCCGTTCATCTTTCCCGCCGGCCCGGACACCGGGCCGGGCCTGACGCCCGCGGGGCGGGCACTGGTCGCGCGCTGCGCGGATCTGGGGATCATGGTCGACCTCAGCCACCTCAATGAGAAGGGCTTCTGGGACGTCGCGCGTGCCGAGCCCGGGCCGCTTGTCGCCAGCCATTCCGGCGTGCATGCCATTGCCGCCAGCACGCGCGCAACCTCACCGATGAGCAGCTCCGCGCGATCGGATCATCAGACGGCCTCGTTGGGATCATCTACGGCTGCCAGTTCGTTCGCCCCGATCTCAAGGACGACGCGGACACGCCGCTCTCGGTGATCGCCCAGCACGCCGCCTACGTGGCCGAGCGCCTCGGCGTGCGGCATGTGGCGCTCGGCTCGGACTTCGACGGCACCAGGATTCCGTCGGAACTGGGGGACGTCGCCGGTCTGCCCAAGCTGCTGGATGCCCTGCGCGACGCCGGATTCAGCGACGCGGAGCTGCAGGCCATCGCCTGGGAGAACTGGCGACGGGTACTCGGAGCCTGGTGGCGCTGACGTGAGCTCAGGGCTCGGCGGCGTCAGTCTTGCGCCGTCGCCGGTTCTTGTGCGAGAGCTCCTCGACCACGGCGGCGAGCACGTCCTCATCCCAGGAGTGGGTGCGCAGCAGCCGGTAGCGCGCCGCGCTCACGCGCATGTAGGCCTCGGTCTCCGTGGTGGTCCCGATCAGGTCGGCGCCCCGCAGCATCTCGAGCACCGGCCGGTACTCGTTCTCCAGCCACAGGTAGGCGGCTTCGCGCCGGCTGACCGGCTCGCCGCGATCCTGGCTGGTGCGAAAGCCCCAGGCCTCGACTGACTCGGCGAGCCGCCCGTAGTCCCAGGGGTCGGTGAGCTTGATCTCGGACCGGGCGTTGTCGGGCAGCGGGACGCGCTCGAAGAAGACCCGCTCGTGACTCTTGACCGGCAGCTCTTCCAGCGTGATCGCCCGCTCGGCCCCGACGCGGGTGACGACCTCGGTGACCATCGCGTCGATGTCGCCACGGCCAAGCGCACGGGCGACCGACACCCGATGGTGACCGTCACGGACGAAGTAGATCTGGCCGATGCGCACCAGATCGACGGGCGGCATCGCCTCGCCGCGTCGCATCGCGGTGGCGATGTGCTCCCAGCGCGAGCGGACCCGTCCGGTCGTCGGGCGGAAGCTGCGATCAAAATCGCGGCCCCGGTCCACGGTGCCGACGATGGCATCGAGGGGAACCACCGCCGTGCCTGCGGAGTGCTCGCTGACGTAGCCGAGCGCCGCCACCACCTCCTCATAGGGCAGCACGTGGCGCACATCGTCAGGCTCGCCCCGCAGGCGGGCCACCATCGCCCCGAGCGCCGCCCGCCGTCGCGCACGCAGGAAGTCCGTCTGTGCATCGAGGCCGGGCATCCCCGTGGAGCGCGGAGTACCGGGCATGGGCGTCCGACTTTAGCGACGCCCAGAGGCGGCCCCCATTGTCGCTTGGTGAGGGCGGGTTTACGCCGGCGCCGCGGCGCCGGCGGCGGCGGCATTGGCGCCAAGCAGGGTCTGGCCCGACTCCGGGTCGAACAGATGGATGTGCTCGGTGTTGAACCAGAGCTCGGTCTCCTGGCCCTGGCGGACCGTGCTCGCCGCGTCCAGACGGGCGGTGATCTGGCTGCCTTCCTGGTGGGGCAGATCCGCGGCCCCCGCATCGTGCGCCAGCTCGTCGAGCTCCCGGCTCGACACGCGCTCGGACTCGACGACGAAGTACGCGTAGAACTCCGAGCCCATGGACTCGAGGACGTCGATCTTGGCCTTGAACGTGATGCCGCTCCCCTTGTCGCCGACGACCCCTGAGTCCTCGAAGTCCTCAGGGCGCATGCCCACGATCACACCCCCGCGACCGCCGCCGGGCCCGGACTGCAGCCGGCTACGGACGGCATCCGGCATCCTCATCGTCCCGATCGGCGTCTTGATGTTGTCGCCGTCGATCTCGCCGGGCAGGAAGTTCATCGAAGGCGACCCGATGAAGCCGGCCACGAACAGGTTCTTCGGCGCCCCGTAGAGCTCGCTCGGCGCCCCGACCTGCTGCAACAGCCCGGCACGCATGACCGCAATGCGGTCACCCAGGGTCAGCGCCTCGGTCTGGTCGTGGGTGACATAGATTGTCGTCGTCTCAAAACGCTGCTGGATGCGCGCGATCTCGGTGCGCATCTGAACGCGGAGCTTGGCGTCGAGGTTGGACAGCGGCTCGTCCATCAGGAAGGCACTGGGGCTGCGGACGATGGCGCGACCCATGGCGACACGCTGGCGCTGACCCCCGGAGAGGTTGGCCGGCTTGCGGTCCAGATGCGGCTCGAGGTCGAGGATCTTCGCGGCGTCGGAGACCTTCTGGTTGATCTCCGCGTCGGGCGCCTTGGCCAGTTTGAGCGCGAAGCCCATGTTCTCCCGGACCGTCATGTGCGGGTACAGGGCGTAGTTCTGGAAGACCATCGCGATGTCGCGGTCCTTGGGAGCGCGGTCGTTCATCAGCTCGCCACCGATCTTCAACTGGCCGCCGGTGATGTCTTCCAGCCCCGCGACCATACGCAGCGCCGTCGACTTCCCGCAGCCCGACGGGCCAACGAGGATCATGAACTCGCCGTCGGAGACGTCGAGATTGAGGTCCTTGACCGCCTCGAAGCCGTCGCCGTAGCGCTTGGTGATGTGCTCCAGTGCGATCTCAGCCATGAGAGCTCTCCTTATCCCTTGACGGCGCCCGCAGTCAGGCCAGCGACGATCCGGCGCTGGAACACGAGCACGATGATGATGACCGGGATCGTGACGACCACGGCGGCCGCTGCGATCGTGCCGATTGGTTCGGTGAACTGCGACGCGCCCGGGAAGGCCGCAATCGCCGCGGGCACCGTCTCGGCCGAGTTGGTCGACGTCAGCGTCGACGCGAATACGAAGTCGTTCCAGCAGATCATGAACACCAGGATGCCCGTGGTGAAGATCCCGGGCGCAGCCAGGGGGGCGATCACCTTGACGAAGGCCTGGTACGGCGTAGCGCCGTCCACCTGTGCTGCCTGTTCGAGCTCCCACGGAATCTCTCTGAAGAACGTCGAGAGGACGAAGATCGACAGCGGCAGTGCGAACGTCATGTACGGGATGATCAGTCCGGGCCATGTGTCATAGAGGCCGATGTTGCGCCACAGGTTGTACAGCGGGCCGACGATCGAGATCGGCGGGAACATCGCGATGCCCAGTGAGGCGAGCAGGAGAACGTTCTTGCCCGGGAAATCCAGGCGGGCGATCGCGTACGCCGCGAAGCATGCGATGAACACCGCCAGCACGGTGGAGATGAGCGCGATGCCGATCGAGTTGCGCAGCGCGTCGGTGAAGATCGACTGCTGGAAGATGCTTCTGTAGTTATCCCAGGTGAACTTGCTGGGGAAGAAGTTGCCGTCGCCGATCGTGGTCGGGTCCTTGAACGACAGCGAGACGATCCAGATCACCGGGAGCAGCGCGAACAGGCCGATCAGGACGACCGCGCCCGACCACCCGAGTCGCTTCTGAAATGTGCTCTCCATGATCAGTCACCCCCCGTCGAATTGGCGGCGACTCCGAACACCTTGATGAATAGGAAGGCGATGATCGCCACGAGGACGAACAACAGCACGGAGACGGTCGACCCGAGTCCCAGATTGAGACGGTTGAGCAGCTGGTTTGACGCCAGCACAGACAGCGTCTCGGTGTTGTGAGCACCGTTATTGAAGATCACCACCGTGTCGTAGATGCGGATGGCGTCCAGGGTGCGGAACAGCAGTGCGACGAGGATCGCGGGTTTCATCAACGGGATCGTGATCTTCCAGAAGCGCTGCCAGGTGGACGCTCCGTCGACCTTGGCCGCCTCATGGATCTCGTCAGGGACGAGGGCCAGACCGCCGAGCAGGAGGAGGGCCATGAACGGCGTGGTCTTCCACACCTCGGAGACGATCACGGCGATGTAGCTGCCCGTCGTGCTGGCCAGCGGGTCGCTCTTGATGCCGAACAGCCCGGGAATCCATCCGGAGTCGAGCTCAAAGGCGTAGCGCCAGGCGTAGGCGGCGACGACGGTGATGATCCCGTAGGGGATCAGAGCGACCGCCCGCACGGCCCCGCGGGCGAAGATGACACGGTGCATGGCCAACGCCACCAGCATCCCGATGACAAGCTCGATGGATACCGAGAAGACGGTGATGATCAGCGTGTGGGCGACGTCGCTCCACCACAGCGGCGAGCTGAGGACCGAACCGTAGTTATCGAAGCCGATGAACTGGTTGTTCTGCGGGAAGCGCAGGTCCGCACGCTGCAGTGAGAGGATGAAGGCGTTGACGATCGGATAGATCGTCACCAACGCCATCACGATGACCGCCGGCGCGATCAGGGTGTACGCGAGGCGGCGCTCGGCCTTGACCCGATCGGTCAGGTGCCGCTTGCGGGGCGCCTGCTCGGTGGCGGTGCCTGACCCGGTGGCTTGTATCGCGCTCAAATCAGGGCTCCTGAACTCAGGGCCGCCTTGAGCTGAGTGTTCAAGGTGCTCAGGACGGACTTGGGGTCGATCGATGCAGGCGGCGAAAGCGCCTTCTGGATGGCGATCGTCACGTCGGCGTACGCCGGGGTCTGGGGACGGATCCCCGCCGATGCGAGCTGCTTGGCGATCAGGGCCTTGAACGGATACGGCTTGGCCAGCGCCGGATCGGTGTAGAGCGCGGCAAGGGTGGGCGGCAGGCCTCCCTTGATCGCGTCGAGCTTCTGGCTGGCGTCATCGGTGAGGCACTTGATCGCCGCATAGTCGAACTCCGGATACTTGGAGAAGCGCGAGACGCCAAGGTTGGACCCCCCGATCGTCACCTTGGCGGGCTTGCCCGGATCGACGGAGGGGTAGTCGGCCCAGGCCATCTGCTTGGCGAGCTTGGGGTCGTCAGCCTGGATCGAGGGATACACGAACGGATAGTTGAGCTCGAACGCCGCCGAGCCGCTCTCGAACGCGAGCCGCGCGGTGCCCTCATCGGAGTTGGACAGCGACGGGTCGGACCCCGGCGATGTGGCGACCTCATGGATGATCGCCGCCGCCTTCGCCGCCGTCTGGCCCACGGAGACCGTCGTCGGCCCCTTCAGGATCGAGCCGCCCTGCGAGGCGACGAGCGTGTTGAACCACACCGTGAGTCCCTCGTACTGCTTGCCCTGGACCTCGATGTAGTGGGGCTTGCCCTCCTTGGCCAGCTTGACGGCGTCCTGAATCATCTGCGCCCAGGTCGTCGGGGGGGTGGGCACTAGGTCCTTGCGGTACCAGAGGAGCTGGGTGTTGGAGTTGTCGGGCATGCCGTAGATCGTGCCCTTCCACGTCGCCGTGGCCAGCGGTCCCGGGAGCATCCCCTTGCTGGCGGCGACCCGGTTGGCGCCGGCCCACGGTCGCAGCCAGCCCGCCTCGGCGAACTCGGGCGTATACGTCACGTCCATGCCGATGATGTCGATGGAGCTGTCCTTGGCCGCGAGACGGCGCACCAGTTCCTGGCGCTGACCATCAGCGTCCGTGGGCAGTGTGTTCAGAGCGATCTTGTACTTGCCACCCGAGGCCTGCGAACAGACCTGCGCCGCGTGGGCGAACGATCCCGATGGCTCAGGGAAGATGTACCACTGGAGAGTCGGCGGCCCGCTCGAGCCACCACACCCCGCAAGGATCCCCGCTACCAGGGCAGCGGAGAGGCATGTGAGCCCTCCCTTAACAAGCGCTCTCACGAGACCTCCGTCCGTTCTCCTTCCCTGTCGCGCAGCCTACCCCCAGATTCCCAAAACACAAACGCCTGAACGAGTTTTTGTTCGAGATCAGAGGTCTCGGCGGGCTAATCAGGCAGCTCTGGCGACCCAGCCGCCGTGGGCCGGGATGACGCCGAGGTCGGCGCCGTCGCCGGGACGGGCCTCGAGGATGAGCTCGCCGGCCGGCGGCCCATCCTGGGGCTCGTCGCTCAGGTTGACGGCGACGATGTGGCCGCCGCGTTGCAGCACGATCGTGCCCGGCGCAGAGGGCAAGAGCGTGGCTTCACCGGTGCCGAGGCGGGCGCGCAGCGCGATGGCCTGGCGGGTCAGCGAGAGCGCGGAGGCAGCGTCTTCGTGCTGCTGGGCCGCGCCGCGCGGCAGAGGGTCGGCGGGACTCAGCCACGGCTGCGCGGTGCTGAAGCCGCCGTGCTCGGCGTCGGTGTCCCAGACCATGGGGGCGCGGAAGGGGTCGCGGTGGTTGCGGTCCTGCTCGGGGCCTGCCATCGGGGTGTCGGCGAAGCCCAGCTCGTCGCCCTGGAAGAGGAAGACGGGACCCGGAAGGGTGAGCAGGAGGAGGGCGACGGCGCGGGCGTTGTCGGGACCGGCCCGGGTCACCAGGCGGCTGAAGTCGTGGTTGGACAGAACCCAGCCCTGGCCGCCGGTCTGCAGACCGGTCTCGATCGCCTGGCGCAGCTTGGCCGCATCGCCGACCGCGAAGAGTGCCTCGAAGTTGAAGACCACATCGAGCGTCTGCAGGTAGGCGGCCGCCTCTTTGATCGGGAGGTAGACCTCTCCCACCAGCAGCACGTCCCCCACCGTGCTCCGGATCGCCTGAAGCGCGTCGCCAAGATCTGGCGCGTTGCGCGAATGCACGTGGTCGAGCTCGAGGTCCTGCGCATCGCCAGGTAGCTCGAACTGGCGCGTGGCCGGCGGGTCATCGCGCAGCTCAGGGTCCTTCATGAGGCGGTCCAGCGCATCGAGCCGGAAGCCGTCGACCCCGCGGTCCACCCAGAATCGCATCGCGCTAGTCATCGCCTCGCGCACCTCGGGATTGCGCCAATCGAGGTCGGCCTGCTCAGGAAAGAACGAGTGCAGAAAGTATCGGCCGGTCTTCTCGTCGTGCCCCCACGAGGATCCGCCGAAGGCTGCGCGCCAGTTGTTGACCGGCGCGTCGGCCCAGACGTAGTAAGCGGGATGCTCGCGGAACCAGGGATGCTCGGTCGACGTGTGGCACGGGACGAAGTCCAGGAGCACCTTGAGCCCGAGCTCGTGCGCTCGGCTGACGAGTGCGTCGAGGTCGTCCAGGGTTCCGAATGTCGGCGCAACGTTGCCGAAGTCGCTGACGTCGTAGCCGAAGTCCGCGTCAGGCGACGGGTAGATGGGTGAGAGCCACACGGCCTGAGCCCCAAGCTCCGCGATATGCGGCAGCCGCTGTGTGACCCCCGGCAGGTCGCCGACGCCGTCTCCATTCGTGTCCTGGAAAGACCGGACGTAGACCTGGTAGATGACCGCTTGCTCCCACCACATCGCGCGGTGAGCCTAGTACCCGCATTCGCAGGTCGTTCACGCGGACCGGCTATCGCTCGCGATCCTCGTCGCCATCGGGCGTGGGCGCACCAGCGTCGCACAGCGCGCACCGTCCCCAGTCAAATGGCCGGGGCAGTCGGCTCAGCTGCCGGTCGTTGTGGCGCCACTCACGATTGACGTACCGGCCGATCACCAATGCCGCCACGCGTTCGGCTCCCGCCGCCTTCAGGGCGGCGGCGGCGCTCTGCGCGTTGGCGCCCGTCGTCCAGGTGTCGTCGATCAGCAGGACCGAGTGCCAGCGAAGGTCCGCGAGCGCCTCGTAGCGCTCGATGTCGAACCGGTGGGCAGTCACGGCCGCGTCCGTCCGGCGCAGGAGGCGCTCGTACCGCGGCGCTACCGGCTTGACGAGTCCCGCCACCAGCCGCTGCAGCGGATGCGTCTGGTCGCGCACGCGGTCGCTCGACGGAACGGTGGTGACGAGATCGAACCTCTCCACGGCCGCCGCCCGCGCGAGGCACGGCTCGTGCTCGTCGAGATGGCGCCAGAGCACGGCGGCAAGCCCGGCGGTGAGGTGCCTCGCGGGCGTTCCGCCGTAGCGCTTGTAGCCCGCGAGGGCGTGGTGCAGCTGCCCTCGACCGACGCAATACGAGATCGGCGCCATCGCGTCGATCCAGCGGGCGTGCTGCGCGCAGTGATAGCACCGCATTCCGCCATCGGTGAGGTCGAAGCAGCCTCCACACACGTCGGGCCCGGCCCGCGGGCCCAGCATGAAGTTCGCGTAGGACGCGCTCAACTCGGTGACGCTTGCCACGACCGCTACTCAACGAGCGCATCCGTGGCGTTGAGCCGTTGGACCGTCTGCATGATCTGCGCCGGCTCGTCGATGACATGCACACCCGGACGCTGCGCGATCTCGCGCGCCCAAGGCTCGTCCAGCAGGGTTCTCCACAGGAACACCGGGCGCCCGTGGGCCAGCGCCAGTCGCGATTGCAGGCGGGCCCCACTACGGAACGTGGCCTCCACCACCACCGTCCCCAGCGCCAGACCGGACATCACGGCGTTGCGCTGGGGAAAGCTGCCTCGCGTGGGCGGCGCCTCCGGCCAGAACGGCGAGACGACCAACCCTTCAGCAGCGATTCGCCGCTGCAGCGACGCGTTCTCCGGCGGATAGCTGTGCCGCAGTCCCGTGCCGATCACCGCCATCGTTCGCGCCCCGGCGGCCATTGCCGCCTCGTGGGCCGCTGTGTCGACCCCGGCAGCCAGTCCCGAGACCACGAGATATCCGCCGCGCGCCAGCGCATCAGCGATGCGAGTGGAAACTTCCAGGCTGGCGGCACTGGCCCTCCGCGCGCCGACGACCGCAATCGCGCGCGCGTCCTGAGCCACGGTCCTCCCGGAGAGGAACAGGATCGGCGGGCGGTCATGGACCGTGCGCAGGTTCTCCGGGTACCCGTCGTCGAGGACGGTCAGAACATGGAACCCGTCGCGTTCCCAGGCGCCGATCTCAGCGGCGGCCCGACTGAGAAGGGGCGCCGGGTCCTCGGGAAGGAGGCTCGCTTGGCCATCGCCGCCGGCGAGCTCTCGCTCGAGCACGGGCAGGGCACTCTCGGCACGCTCCACCGCCTCGGCGTACTCGCTCCACGGACGACGACCCAGCCGTAGCAGGGCGACCAGCGCGGCGCTCTCCCGCGCCAGGCTCACGGTTGTGTGGGGCCCGCGCTCAGGCGGGAGGGTCGGTCCGCTTGCCCGAGGACTCGGGCGTCTCGTAGGCGAACTCGTGACCGCCGGCCGGCGTCTCGTCGAGCCCGGGGTGGTCGCCCACGTTCGTGTCCGCCTGGTGGACGGACTCGTGTCCGTTCGCGGCAGCCTCCGAGGGTTCGTGCGCAAACTGGTGCTGGTCCGCGATGGCCCCCGAGGGTTCGTGCGCGAACTCGTGGCCTTCCGCCGTGGTGGTGTCGCCCGCGCTGTGAGCGAACTGGTGCTCAGCGGCCGTGTCTGACGCCGGCTGCTCGTATGGCGCCTGGACCTCTTCGGGCTCCGATCGCTCCCCGTTGATCGCGGCCCTGAAGTCGCGCAATCCGCTGCCAAGCTGGCGCCCAACCTCGGGCAGCCGCTTCGGGCCCAGGACGAGCAGGGCCACCACGAGCACAAAGATGAGGTGCGTGGGTTGGAGGATGTCTCCGACCATGGACTAACCAGAGTACCGGCTCCGGCCCGTCGGGACGACCAATCTCTGTTCGAGGGCTCGTGGGCGCGGATTTCGCGGTGCATCGATCCAGCACAGCACGTGGGCGAGCCCGTGTGGGCGTCGAGCCCCGAATCGGCACACTCTTTTTACAGGGCGTCACATATGCGTCACAAAGTCGGTGCTCAGGCATGGGGAGGCGCCAAGGGTTCCGCGACCGGCCACTGCTGTGGGGCGTCAGCGGTGTCGATGGCGATGGCGATGGCGATGCCGGGTCCGCGGCGTGGGCCGGCCGAACGTGACCCGCACGGCGCGGCTCACCGTCGCGGCCCAGGGGTAGTCCGATTCCGTTGCGGTGGTGGCCACGCTGAACCGGTAGGAGACGACGCCTCGGCCCGAGCCGTAAGTCCAGAAGAACCTGAATTCGCCGCTGGAGTTGGTGCGGAAGGGCTCCTGAAGGGAGTGGCCTCCTGAGTAGGGGACTCGCAGCCGCAGGGCGACGCCGTCACGAGGCACCCATCCGCCGACCAGACGACCGCTGATCGCGATCTTGCCCGACCACGGGATCACTCGCGGAGAGATTGTCACCGCGATCCGGGCCGGCACTGTGAGCTTGACCGCCGAGGAGGTGGCCGGCTCCGTCGTGCCGTTGCCCGGATAGACGGCTTCGATCAACCGTGACGGCCCGGCCGGGACCTTGGCCGTCCACAGCCCGGAGGCGTCGGTCGTCACCGCCGTCATCGTCCGGAAGCGCAGCGCGTTGTCGTCAGGCGAGGAGTAGACGTCGACGGGCTGGTCTGCGAGCGCCGTCCCGTCGGCGAGTCCGACGAACCCGCTGACCGTTGTGCTCTTGCCGTGACCGATCCGCCGAGTCGGCTCGTTCACGGCGTGTGGGAGGAGCACGCGCCGGACGCGCCGCTTGACGTACACGGGCTTGCCGCGGCGCAGCACCGGCTTCCCGTGGCGCCTGAGGATCACCCTCACGGTCCGCACCACCGTCCGGGCGTGGCACTTGCGCACGCGCCGGAGGACCGTCCTCGCCCGCCCTCGCACCCGAACGAGCCTGCCATGTCGCCGCACGGTGTGCACCCGGCCCGCGACCTTCACCCGCTCGACCGCGGTCCGGCATTTCAGTGCGTCGGCGATCCGCGCGAACGTGATCGCCGCGGCCGTCGGCTCCCTGAGCGACAGGTTGACCGTCGTGGCCGGCGAGCTCGCCGTCACGCCACTCGCGTTGATCGCGTTGTTGCGCGCGTAGCACGTGACCTGATGTGGACCGATCCCGGAGACCGGGACCTGGGCCGTCGCGCCGGCGTAGCTCTGCTGCGCTCCACCGTCCACCGAGCAGTAGATCCCGGCGATGCCGCTGGGCCCTGCGCTGGCGGTTGCCGTCACGTCCTGTGTGCCTGCGGTCGACGATGTGTCCGCCGGTGCCGAAAGGCTCACCGCCGGCGTGATGTTGTCGACGTTGATCGCCTTGGATGTGGAGCTGGGCGCACCGGCCCCGTTGGTGCCCGCGTAGCTCAGCGTGACGGCTCCCGCGCCGTTGGGGTAGGCGGTGGAATCGACGGTCGCGTCGATCTGGCTGCCGTGGCATTGGGTCCACTGCGTTGTGTCCGGGGCCGGGTCGCTGTAGGAAGCGATCGCGCGCCCGTTCACCGCTATCTGGAGTGTGCACACTCCTGACGGGTCCGATGCCGAGAGGTCGGCGGGAAACGCGCCCCGGACCCAGCCCGACTGGTAGTACAGGTTGTTAACCGGGACAGCCGCCAGGGACGGGCCGGTGGTCTCCTGGGCCTCCAACTGGATTCCAGTCACCGCGAACACGATGATCCCGGCGCCGGTGGGGGTACACGAGGTCTGGTTGCACGACGCGTACCAGCCGAAGTAACGAGACGACTGGATGTGCTCGAAGAGATTGCCGGCCGGCGCGTTCTGGTTGGTGGCACCGTGGCAGTCGACGGTGATCTGGGGGGTGCCGTAGTTCGTCCCGTTGTCCCCGTAGAAGTAGCCCGCGGAAAAGCCGTCGCTGTGGAGGTTGCAGTCCGCGACGCCCGATGAGATGACCCCGACGATGCGGATCGACGGAGATGGGGTGATCGTCGACCACTTGGCGTAGTCGCCTTGGTGGGCTGTGGTGGGAGCGTCGATGTCCAGCTCAGATGGACAGAACGGACCTGTCGTCATGGTGTCGTAGGTGGCTGGCGAAAAAATGCCGGCGCTGCTCGCACATCCGTTGACGTAATAGATGTCCTGGTACGCGCCATCGGTCGCAGCTTGAGCCCCGGGCCCGGACACGGCCATGGCGGTCACCGAAAGCACGAACGCAGCCGCGCCCCGCGACAGAACCCAAGAGATCATGCCGGTCATCAGAGATGATCTGTCAGCAGATGACCGCGATGTCGAATGCCATCGGAGTGGGTTGCCCGGACTGGCTGAAAGTGTTCAGACTCGTCTGGGCGATCTTGCGCCCGTTGCCGCTCGGGACGGTCTCGGTGTCGACGTTGCTGACATAGCCGATGGCCGCGCTGGCTGTCCCACCGTTGGGAAGCTGGATCGGGGTGTGATCAGGGGAGCGTTCGTCCGGATTGGCGACCGTGGCGCATGTCCGCGGAAGACTGACTCTCCACTGGATGACATATGAGCCCGGGACCACGCTGGCGAACGCGACCGGCTTCGTGCTGCTCGCCAGGACCGTCCCATTGGCCCGCACAATCGCCCACGCCCGCACACTCCCCCCGATCGCACTCGGATTGAACTTCACCGGGCTGATCGAGCGGTTGCGGATCTGGGCGGCGCCAACCGAGTTGCGCGGGATGCTGATCGCGGCGTAGCCGGTGCCACCGAGCGCCACGAACAGCGCGATCCAGGCAACGAGGTTGCTGCGAAGGTGGGCGATGAGTCGGTGCACGCGCACCTGCCTTTCGGACGACGACACGGTCAAGATCTCGAGCACTTGGGGTTGCATCCGCCGCTGATCGAGCCGATGCCTGTGGGGCCCGCGCGACCTGCGGCAGGCTCAGAACCCCCCGAGCTCCTCGCCGAGGCGGTGGAGGCGCTCGGCGTGGTCGGGGTGGGGATGGGTGGACTTGCATGGCTCGCCGGCGCAGTCGCGGCCACGTCGGTGACGGTTGGGGCCGACGACCCCGCGGAGTGATGCGGGGCGAGCCGGTGGCGCGCCTTCGCGACACGCGAACTTCGTGGGCGCGTACGTGTGCGGGTGCGGGTCCGCCTGGTTGCGGGATGCCGTTTGATCACGGGCGTCACGCGCTGGCCCGTCGCGGCGCCCGAGTCAGCCTGCGGGGTCGGCCTCACCTGCGCGGCCTCGGCGCCCTGCGACGGCGATCTGTGAGCCGCGGCCGGGCGCGACACCGGGCCCTCGGTGCTCCCGATCACCGCCACGACCACGAGCACGACCGTCACCGGAACGGCCAGCAGGCTCCACCACCCCGATACCCGGCCGGCGCCAGGCGCGAGTGGGAGTCTCGGCAGCCGCCCGAGCCTCGGCATCCGCAGCCTTGGAGTCCGCCGGCCGGCCAACGGAGGGACCAGGCCCACCGGCGGGCCCATCCGCTGAACGGGAGCGGCTGGCGCCTGGACCGCGTCGTGCAGCGCCGCTGAGTCCTCGCTCCAGAAGGCATCCGCCGTCGGGGGCATGCCCGCCTGGGCGTCGCGCTGCGCCGCGCGTGCTCTGGCGGCGGGACCGATGGGGACGAGATCCTCCGGCGGACCCAGCCAGTCGCGCGGGAGCCGTATGACGTTCTCCTCATCTCGAGTGAGCCCGCCGAGGTCTTCAGTTTCCCCATCGCCCGTTTTCACGGGTTTGCAGACCTTTCTTCCGTCCGGGTGCCGATCCGTCTCCCTGGCGAGGTACAGTATAAGCCTGATTAGTCCCAATTTGTCTCAATTAGTAAACAGATTATGAGCCCGAGTGATTCTGAAGAGACCTACCTGACCGTCGCCGAGGTGGCGGAGACCCTCAAGCTCAATCAGCAGACCGTCCGGAACTGGATCGATCAGGGCTGGCTCCCGGCGCTGCGGGTCGGGCGGCGGGTCCGGATCAAGCG